>JAFSQO010000368.1 GCA_017446645.1 Synergistaceae bacterium
CATATATTCTCGATGCTGTACTCAGGCTTGAGCGTATTAACCTGCATAGTGATTGTCTCGTTATTGCTGGCAACTGTCGCAGAGCTTCCCCCGTTTGGTGACGAGAAGAACCCTGCAAACAACGAAGTCATCAGGCGTTATGTCGAACACGGAGGACGGGAAACCGGCGCACAAAATATCGTTGCTGGTCTCATACTCGATTACAGGGCATTTGACACTTTCGGAGAGTCTGCTGTACTCTTTACTGCTGCCGTTAGTGTCTTGATGATTCTGGGTGCTTCAATGAGGAACGTCTTCCCTGATAAAATCCTGCCTAAGTCAAACCAGTCAGGGCAAAACTTTTCGCAGCGTGCTCCTCCTCGTCTTCACGTATTTAGGGAAGATGACGCGATTTTGCGTGCTGTAGCTTCTCTCTCAATGCCTGCTATAATCTTGCTCGGCTGCGTTGTCGTAATCAATGGCCACCTCACTCCCGGAGGCGGTTTTTCAGGAGGCGCAATCTTGAGCACTGCATTAATTCTCTGTGCTAATGCGTATGGCTTTGAGCGTGTTCATGACTTCTTTAACGAACGCACTTTCATTATCTCAAGTTCTTCGGCTCTGATGATTTATGCCCTGTCAAAAGGCTATTCGTTCTTCACGGGGGCTAATCACTTTCACTCAATTATCCCAAAAGGCACAATCGGAAATATTCTCAGCGGCGGGTTAATTTTGCCGTTGAATATCTGCGTGGGTCTAATCGTGGCGGGAACTCTTTACGGGTTCTATGCATTGTTCAGTGAAGGAGAGATTTAACATGCTCGAAAAATTATTATTAAATCATTATGAGGCTGCTGCAGTGATTTTATCAGGTATTGGCCTCACGAATTTATTATTACAGCGCAACTTAATCAAGAAGATTATAGGCTTGAACATCATGGACACTGCTGTGTATCTATTTCTTGCTGCAAAAGGCTACGTTGAAGGCAGAGCAGCACCAATCTTAATAGAGAACGCATCAGGAGGCTGGCTCACGTCTTCAAGTCTTTACGTCAATCCTGTTCCGGCTGGTTCAGTCTTAACTGGTATTGTCGTAAGCGTAAGTGTTACTGCGTTTGCCTTGGCTTTGACCCTGAAACTATATGAGCATTACGGAACTTTGAATATCGATGAGGCATTACTCAAGATGACCCATGAGCAGGAAGTTCTTGAAGAGAAGATTACCCAGTCAGAAAGCGAGGTGCTTGCATGATTAATTCATTCGCGTTCAATATTCCGTTTATAAGCATTTTCTTGCTCATGATTGCTGCGATAATTACGCCTTTACTGCCAAATAAAAATCGCTTGCCTGAAAAATTATCGTGCTCAGTAATCGGAGTGATTGCTGTCTTGTCGGCTTACCTGCTTTTCACTCTCACTGCTTCAGGTCAAAGTCTGAGCTTCAACTTTCCAATGGGACACTTTCCCGCACCTTGGGGCAATGAGTTACGGGCCGGGCCGCTTGAGGCTGTCTTGTCTCTGGTGTTCTGCGTTGCTATGCTGTTGTCGTTGCTGGGGAATTTCGCCTCGACTGAAGAAGATATTGCTCCCAAACGAAGGCAGATTTTTTGCGTACTCGTTAATTTGCTGACTGCTTCGTTATTAGCCCTGACATACACGAATGATTTATTCACGGCTTATGTATTCATAGAGATTAACACGATTGCCGCATGTGCCATTGTCGCAGTAAAAGAAGGTCCGGAAACTATACGGGCTGCCC
>JAFSQO010000369.1 GCA_017446645.1 Synergistaceae bacterium
ATACAAGCGAGAATATATGACTGGATAAATAAGAATCTTGAAGGCAAAGTCTTTTCACAAATTTAAGAACATAATGGCTATCTTCATTCTCATATCATGCTTATACGGCATAGCAGGAGTTCTTGAGGCAGTCAGAAATGCAGGAAATAAACTAAAACTTTTTGCCCTCTGTCTGTATAATATCAGGCGGAGGGTTTTGTTATTTTTTATCAGGAGGAATTATCATGATTTACAGCTTTGAACTTGACGAAAACGACCAGAAATTTGTAGAGGCTTACACAGAAGAGACCGGTGAGTCAGTCGGCGAAATGGCCAAGAATGCCTTACTTGAACACATCGAGGATATTATGGACTTGAGGGCTTATAAGAAAGCAAAAGCTGAATTTGAGGCAGACCCGGTAACATATACTCTTGATGAAGTTGCTACACTGCTGGAGATTGATAGATAAATGAAATACACTGTAGAATTTTCACGGAATGCTTTAAAGCAAATGCGCAAACTCGACAAACCTACAAGGACAAGAATATATGACTGGATATTAGAGCACCTTGAAGGTTGTGAGAATCCCCGCAAGTATGGTAAATCTTTAACGGCTAATCTTGCAGGCGAATGGCGTTATCGTGTAGGAGACTACAGAGTAATAGCGGAAATCCATGATGATAAAATTTTAGTTTTTATCACTAGAGTAGGACATCGCAGAGAAATTTATGATGACTAGGAGAGAATTTTTACATGATTAACGAAATGCAGAAAGTCTTTGCTCAAATTTTTGGTTCAGACTCAACCCCTGAAGCATTCTTTGCTCCCGGACGAGTTAATTTAATCGGCGAACACACTGACCATGAAGGCGGCTTTGTGTTTCCATGTGCAATAGATTTCGGTATATACGCTCTCGCAGCAAAGAGACCTGACAAAAAATTGTGCATGTACTCGCTGAATTTCGACAAAGAATATAATTCACCGTTTGAGATATTACTCGATGACGTTCACGAAAAATTAAATAATTCGCGTTCATGGGTCAATTATCCATTGGGAATAGTGAGCGTCTTGAGAACTCACGGCTATAATTTTGACTCAGGAATAAATATCTTATACGCAGGCAATCTTCCGGACGGTGCAGGCTTGTCTTCGTCGGCAGCTATTGAAGTCCTCACCGCAAAAATCTTCAGCGAGCTTGAAGGCTTCAACATTGACGGAGTCACAATCGCAAAATTCTCACAGGAAGCAGAAAATAACTTTGTCGGAATGCACTGCGGAATCATGGACCAGTTCGCCGTCAGCATGGGCAAAAAGAATCACGCCGTGTTATTAAATTGTTCAAGCCTTGAATATTCTTATGCCCCTTTAGAGTTAGGCTCATGCAGGATAATCATCACGAACTCAAACGTACCTCACTCACTCGTAGGCTCAGAGTATAACTTAAGGCGTACCCAGTGCGAGCAGGCTTTGTCGGATATTCAGAAAGTAAAAGATATTTCGTGTCTTTGTGATTTGAGTGAACATGAACTCGATGAATACTCTTATCTTGTTAATGAAAGTGTAAATCTTCGCCGTGCCCGTCATGCAGTCAGTGAGAACGAGCGTGCTATACGAGCTTCTCAAGCATTGAAATCCGGAAATCTTAAAACTTTTGGGAGATTGATGAATGCTTCTCATGTCTCATTACGGGATAATTACGAGGTTACTGTCCCGGAGCTTGATATTCTCGCAAAACTCGCGTGGAATTTGCCCGGAGTCATCGGCTCAAGAATGACCGGCGGAGGCTTTGGAGGCTGTACAGTCAGCATAGTTGAAGAAAGTGCAGTCAAGAATTTTATTGACACCATTGGCTCAGAGTACGAGAGATTAACCGGACGCAAGGCAGCTTTCTACACAACGGGCAGCCAGGACGGAGCAGGAAGGATTTAATTTAACTTGCAGCAGAAAAAATTACTCGTATCCCAAATAGAAGAAGAGTTGTTGCGATTCATTCAGGAGACTCCCGTCAACATCGGCGAGAGAATCCCGAATGAATTCGACCTGTCCAAAAAATTTAATGCAGGACGCAGCACAATTCGTGAAGCAGTCAAGAGTCTGGCCTCAAAGGGAGTACTTGAAGTCAGGCAGGGAGCAGGGACTTTCGTAATCAGCTCCAGCACCGTTGAAGATGACCCCTTGAGACTCGCACGCTATCATGATAAATTGCAGTTAGCGTTAGAGTTGTTTGACGTGAGACTCATGATTGAGCCGGAAATCGCAGCACTCGCAGCACAGAATGCAAGCGATGAAGATATTGCAGAGATAAGAAAATTATGCGGTGAAGTCGAAGAGATTTATCTGTCAGGAAATAACCACGTCCGCAAAGATATTGAACTTCACAAGAAGATAGCTCACAGCAGCAAGAATCGCGTTGTTGAGGAGCTAATCCCCCTGATAATTTCGGCTGTCTATACTTTCGCAAACGTTACTCACAGGTTATTATTGCATGAGACA
>JAFSQO010000370.1 GCA_017446645.1 Synergistaceae bacterium
TATCGATGCTCCTTCAGAACTCTTAGCTCTCAACAACATTCACGTTATAGGGCAGGCTTGCGAAAATCCGGAAGACGAGATAATCACTCTTTATGACGCAAATAATAATCCTGAGTTAATTATCTGTGCTGTGCCTTATTTGCGGGACAGAGATGTCAGGACTTCAGACAACGACAACAACAATCTCGATCAGGCTCTAAGAGACGGAATAAATCATCACTATGAAAGAGTCTTTGCAGGTATATCGAATCCTTCAGGCTTACCTGTTATAGCAATGGCTCATCTATTCATTCATAACGGCAGGGTCGTCCAGGGTGAAGGAATACGCTCTCTCTACGTAGGGACGGCACTTGAGGTCGAGAGCAGCATTTTCCCTGACTACGTAACTTACACTGCACTGGGGCATTTGCATTCAGCACAAAGGGCAGGACGCGAAAATATACGTTATTCAGGTTCACCGATTGCAATGACGTTTGGAGAGTGTGAGACCCAAAAATCCGTAACTGTCATAGAACTCGAAGACGGCAAGGCATTAACCCGTGAAATTCCCGTTCCCGTTTTCCAGAGACTGGAGAGAATTTCAGGCGACATGAACCATATAATTTCAGAAATCAGGACACTCGCCCTTGCTGATGAGTCTATTTGGCTTGAGATAACTTACACAGGTCAGGAATTTATAGGCGACTTACAGGAAAGATTAGCCGGTGTCATGAAGGAATTTCCGAAGCTCGAAATATTGAGCATCTACAACGAAGGCGGAAGGGCATTGGAGGCTCAAAACACAGACAACACAATCCCCGAAGGTCTTGAGAAGATAACCCCCATGCAAATGCTTGAAATGTGCTTTGACGAGAACAAAACCCCCAAAGGACAACGAAAAACCCTTATGACCCTGTATCAGGAAATCTTACGCGAAATGGGGATAGATTACTAACATGAAAATTCTCACTATAGGCTTCAAAAATCTTAACTCACTAAAAGGCGAATGGTTCATAGATTTGACTCACAATCTCTATACATCTGAAGGAATTTTTGCAGTCACAGGCCCTACTGGTGCAGGAAAGACTACGATATTTGACGCTGTATGTCTTGCACTCTACGGCAGGACACCCAGACTCGGCAGGGTCTCAGGCAGCAACGAAATAATGACCCGCAGAACCCGTGAATGTTACGCCCAGGTCGAATTTGAATCAGGAGGCATAGAGTACAGGGCTTTATGGCAGCAGGAAAAGGCCGGCAAGAAATTACAATCAGCAAAGCATATCTTATCCGAAGCAAAGAAGAACGGCAGAATTCTTACTGACAAAATCAACGAGACAGCCTCAAGGGTCCAAACTCTAACAGGAATGGACTTCAGGAGATTTACCCAGGCTATGATGTTGGAACAGGGCAGATTTGACTCTTTCCTGAAAGCTAACTCTACTGAACGCTCCGAGATTCTTGAACTCATCACAGGAACAGGAATTTACAGCGAAATTTCTACACGGGTTTACGATCGCTGCAAGGCCGAACATGACAAACGCGAGAAGCTGCAAATATTGCTCGATGACAAGAAACCAAGGGACTCTTTCGGGTCAGATGACGAGATTCAAAAAGAACTTGCGGATAATAAGAACAGGCTTGCTCTCATAGAACGTAAGCATAAAGACATTCAGGCGGCTGTATTGTGGCTCAGGGAGATCGCAAAATTACGCGAAGAACTTGCCCAGAACCAAAGCGACATAGAGACTCAGAACAAACGCTCAGAACTCTTTGCACCGGAAAAATTAAGGCTTGAGTCAGGACTAAGGACACAGGACTTACTTCCGGAACATGCAGCACTTGAGGCCAAACGCAGCGAATTCACGGCTTGCAAGACTCGATGTGACAAGAACGAGGCACAAATTGCAGAATCTACAGAGAGACTCTCAAAAATAACGAGTCAGGAAATTCCGAACTGTGAGGCTAAATTAAAGGAAATAAGACGCGATATAACAGAGAGCACCGAAACTATTTGCGAAAGGGTTACAGCTCTGGTGAAAGCTTTTGAGGACGCTTATACCAGAAAGAAAAATCTCGAAGACAGTAAGGCAAGATTTGAGGCAGAACTCGCGAAGACCCAGACAGCCGTAAAAGCAGCTCAGGCGGAGGCAGCAAAGGCACACACACTTCACGAAAAGGCAATAAACGAACTCAGCGAATTAACGAACATAAGGACAGAACTGATTATTCACGGACTCAGGAAGACCCTTAAGCCAGGCAGCCCCTGTCCCGTATGTGGCTCTCTTGAACACCCTGACGCAAACAGGCACTCAAGATTTGCAGAAATTGACATCAACGAAAAATTAAGGGAGTTAAAAGCTAGCGAAAACTATGCTCACAAGAAATATAACGATGCAAACTCTAAATTAATGCAGGTAACAAATTATGAGAGCAGGACACGCGCTGACCTTGATAACTGCATAAAAGAACTTGGCCATGCTGTAGAAGACTTTGCAGAGTCAAGAATGGCAGTAAGTGAAGCAATTGAGCCGCTGGGTATATATGACGCTAAGAGCAGGGACGAAATA
>JAFSQO010000371.1 GCA_017446645.1 Synergistaceae bacterium
CAGGGGTGAGGCTGACTACGAGATCATTGCTGTCGAACCCGCAAGCTGTCCGAGCTTCACAAGGGGCAAGTACGCCTATGACTTCTGCGACACCGGCAAAGTCTGCCCTATGGCAAAAATGTACACGTTAGGGCATGACTTTATCCCTTCAGCAAACCATGCAGGAGGACTCCGCTATCACGGAATGAGCAGCATTTTGTCAGAGCTTTACCACGAGGGCTTGATGACTGCGCGTTCGGTTGAGCAGACCAGCGTATTCGAGGCGGCAGAGATGTTTGCCAGAGTTGAGGGAATTCTTCCGGCCCCTGAGAGTTCACATGCAATCAGAGTCGCAATCGATGAGGCCCTGAAGTGCAAAGAGACCGGCGAGGATAAGACCATTATATTCGGCTTGACAGGCACGGGATATTTTGACATGACTGCCTACGAGAAATATAACAATCATGAGATGACGGATTATATTCCGACTGATGAGGACTTAGCGAAAGGTTTTGCGGGGATTCCGGACGTTAATCTGTAAGTTTTTTTGCTGAGTGAAAAAGCAGGCTCGTTTGTGAATGATTTATGATAAGATTATTCGCAGCGAACCTGCATTTTTTATCGAGGAGAGAAAATTTTTTCATGGAACATATTTTTCACACGACAGAATTCACGGTCAATCAGCTCATAGAGAAAATAGAGAGCGGCGAGCTTGGCCTTCCTGAGATTCAACGCCCGTTTGTCTGGAGCAATACCAAAGTCCGCGACTTATTGGACTCGATGTTTATGGGTTATCCAGTTGGCTACTTGATGCTTTGGGAAAATCCTAAGACAGAAAAGGTAAAGTCAATAGGCACTGACTCAAAGAGCTATGATTCCCCGAAAGAAGTTATCATTGACGGCCAGCAGAGATTGACGGCACTTTACGCGGTCATGAAGGATAAAGAAGTCCTTGACTCGAATTACAAGAAACGCGCAATTATTATTTCATTTCACCCTTTGACGGGCAAGTTTGAAGTCGGGACTCCTGCCATAAAAAATAATCACGAATGGATTTACAATTTGAGCGAGTTATTCACGTCATCAACATCTTCAAAATTCATCAAGACCTTCAAGAAAAATCTTGAGGAGCACAACATAATATTGACTGATGAAGAAGAAGACATGATAGATGTAAACATAGAACGCGTCTTTAACCTGAATAAGCTGTATAAATTCCCTGTTTTCATGATAGAAGACAGTGCAGATGAAGAGGCTATTTCGCAGGTTTTTGTCCGCATCAACTCAGCAGGGACTCCCTTGCAGCAGAATGACTTTATCCTGACTCTAATGTCCGTCCACTGGGACGAGGGACGGCGCAGCATCGAAGAGTTCTGCAGGGCCTCACGAATACCCTCAACAGGTGAAGCTACAGCGTTCAATAGTCTTGGCATAGAAATTTCGGCTCAGGACATCATAAGGACTGTAATGGGTTATGCATTCAACAGGGCGAGACTGCTTTACGCCTACAAGCTGTTACGAGGCGTTGACCTTGAGAAAAAGGGAGTTGTCAGCAAGGATTTACGCGATAAAAATTTTGACACACTGAAGGCAAAACTTCCTGACGTAATGGACGTAACGAACTGGCACGAATTCCTGAAGGCAATTATGAATGCAGGCTATCGTTCTGACAAAATGATTTCATCTGGTAACGCAATTTTCTTCACTTATGCCATGTACCTGACAGCAAAATATAAATTCAACGCTCCTGATAAAACGAATAAGGCCCTTGCTTCGTTGTGGTTCTTCTATGCTCAGATGACTTCGCTCTACACTGGGTCATTCGAGTCAGTAGCAGAGAGTCATTTTACGGCTCTGAAGGGCTTCACGACATTCAACGAGTACAAGCAATTCATAGCTGCTAGAGTCAATGAGGCATTAACTGATGACTATTTCGACATAACTTTACCGGGTTCAGGGCAGGGAGGACTCGCCGTCTCAGGTTCAGGCAATAATGCATGGTTTGCCTATGTAGCAGCGTTGAATATCCTTGACCGTAAAGTCTTATTCTCAACGAGCAATCTAAAAGTACGCGACTTGATGAATCTCGGTATTGACGGGAAGAAAAAATCACTCGAAAAGCATCATCTGTTCCCTAAAGCATACTTGAAGGGCCTTAACTATCCTGACACTAAGATAAATCAAATGGCAAACTACGCTTTCATCGACTGGAACGACAACATCGCAATCCTGGACGAAGCTCCGTCGATTTACTACCCTGAGATATGCAAGGGAAGGACTCAAAAAGAGATTAACACAATGGAAGAAGAGAACGCACTCCCTCATGGCTGGGAAAATATGAGCTATGAAGATTTTCTTGAGGCAAGGCGCAAACTCATGGCCAAGATAATCAAGCAGGGATTCGAGACTCTTAAGAGCAATATATGATTTTCTGTAATATTTATATTCATTTTTTCGTTACTCGTCATGTATAATATTTATTAGCTTTTAGAGTCACAAGCGCAATAATTCACATTTCGTCTAGTTTTTTTTTTTTTTACACAGATAAAGGAGGAATTGTCTAATGGACTATCTACAGATTTCTAACCAACCTGTTATATGGCTGTTGTGCGGTTTCACTGTCGTAATCGCTGCACTTCAGGCTTATTTCTTCATTCGACTGGCCAGGAAGACTTCGGCCTCTGTATCGCTTGACCCTGAAATCCCGCGAAAGGCATTCAGAATCGGCTTGATTACTGCAATAGGCCCTGCTTTGGGTGTCTTTATCGTCATGGTGGGACTTATGGCTGCTATCGGAGGCCCCATGAGCTGGCTGCGTCTGTCGATAATCGGAGCTGCTGC
>JAFSQO010000372.1 GCA_017446645.1 Synergistaceae bacterium
GATATGGGTTTGAAGCTATTCCCCAAGAGTGAAGCAATCTGTTCGCCTACTGTCAGCGCGTTCTATATCCCTGAAAGATTCACATGGCCTGAATTTAACAGTGCCCTGCGCGATAAGGGTCTAGCAATCGGAGGCAATTATGGGAGCTTATCCGGTAAAGTCTTCCGGGTCGGACACATGGGAAGTCAGGCAGATATTAATCTCGTCAGGGAGGGAATGAGAATCATAAAGCAGGTAATCTCATAAATAATAATTTTATTCGGGCGTTATTAAATGCTAATCTGGTAATATAATTATCATAGCTAATAGAATCACAAAAGGAGTCCTAAAATTTTTAATGTGCCGAAAACCTGACGAACGAGAAATTTTTATAGACACAATAAGGCAGCTCGGAAACAATGCAATATTGATACTGACTCACGATAACGGCAGAGCCGAAGCAGTTTTCATCTCGCCTGAGTATGCTTCTATGATGGAAGATACCAGAGAAAATTTACTACGCTTCAATACTGACGGAGATTTTCATGAGCTTATTGACCCTGAAGACAGGCAGCTTGTCGATTACATGATAAAGAACCACGAGTCGCCGGATAAAAAACAGAATATCCAGATAAGATTCATCACAGCCCAGAAAAATATAATATGGTGCGATGTTCATTTTTCGTTCATTAGGGCTGCGGGCCAAGATTATTTATACATAACTTTTTACGACATAACTTTATTCAGGAATTATGCAGACAAGATACGAACGAGCTATGACGCAATCGGTCAGAACTTTTATCATCAGGACGAGCATACACTTGGAATGTTCAGGGCGGACTTAACCCTTGATGAACTCGAAGAAGTCAGGGGCAGGGACATTTTTCACCTCAATAACGAACACGAGCAGAAAATTTATTCCGAGATGCTCAAGATGCGGGCAAGGCACTACATAAATTTTATCGAACGCAAAAAATTTCTGGAGACGTTTAACGTTGACTGCCTTCTCGATAATTACATCAAGGGCAGAATGGAGACCAAACAGGTTTTATTATCCAAACGAGAGAACGGCTCTATCTGTTACGTAGAGTTCTCAGCCATGACGACACGGGACCCTTTAAGCGGCCACGTCATAGCTTTTATCACTGAACGCGAATGCAACGACACGAAAGTTTATCAGACTATAGTTGACAAAATTCTTGCACGGCAGTTCGAGATGATTGCATACATGGCAGCAGGGAAATATCACATCACAGTCAGCGAGCAGCTTGACGGCAGTATTCTCCCTAAGAGCACTCACAATATTTTCAGCGATTATATCAATGACGAAATTGTACCCATTCTGCACGGCACTGAAGCGCAGAAGAATTCCATGGCACGCTCTCTGGCACCTGACTCGATAGCATTCGGGACTCAGAGAAACGCACTCTATGAAGTAAATATAGATTGCAACATTGACGGTAAAATTTTTCACAAGCAATTTAACTTTTATGCCGTAAATCCCGGTTTCTTCATTATTCTTGTCTCTGACACTACACGCCTTCACACCGAGCAGCAGGAGAGAAGCAGCCAGCTTGAGGACGCTTTGGAACTCGCTAAGGCAGCAACTCAGCAGGCAAGGAAAGCTAACTCGGCAAAAAGTGAATTTCTGGCTAACATGTCCCACGAGATCCGCACGCCGATTAATGCAGTACTGGGAATGAATGAGATGATAATCCGTGAAAGCACAAGCTCAAGAATCACGACTTATGCAAGAAATGTTGAAAGCGCAGGCAAGAATTTACTCTCTATAATCAATGACATACTAGACTTCTCAAAGATAGAAGCAGGCAAAATGGAAATTGCAGAGAGTGATTACAAATTAAGCTCGGTTCTAAATGACGTTACTAACATGATAGTGTTTAAGGCCAGACAGAAAGACCTGAAATTTACCGTGAATGTCGACGAGAATTTACCGGACGGCTTATACGGCGATGAAGTCAAGGTCAGGCAGGTTGTTACGAACGTCCTCAACAATGCAGTGAAATACACCCGTGAAGGCAGCGTTATCCTTAATGTGTCCGGTGAGAAAGCCTATATGGAAGACGGCAGCGTCATCATCAATATCGTCTTTAAAGTCAGCGATACAGGTATAGGCATCAAAGCGGAGGACTTGCCCAAATTGTTCAGGAAGTTCGAGCGCGTTGACCTTGTGCAGAATAACACAGTAGAAGGCACTGGACTCGGCTTGTCGATAACCCAGAATTTGCTTCACATGATGAACGGCACAATCAGCGTAGAAAGCGAATACGGCAAAGGCTCAACGTTCACTATAAATCTTCCGCAGAGAGTTATTTCTGACGAAGCAATCGGGAATTTCCACGAAAAATTTGAACACTACGTTCACACAATGAGGGCCTATAAAGAGTCATTCAGGGCACCTGACGCGAACTTGCTCGTTGTTGACGACACTGACATGAACCTGACAGTAATAGAGGGCTTGCTGAGTAAAACAGAAATCAATCTCGATACTGCCTCAAGCGGTGCAGAAGCTCTGACTTACACTAAGACAAAACGTTATGATTTAATTCTCATGGATCAGAGAATGCCTCACATGGACGGAACCCAGACTCTGAATAATATTCGCAGCCAGGATGACGGAATGAATAAGGAGACACCTGTGATTTGTCTGACTGCCGATGCTGTCAGCGGTGCAAGGAGCAAATATCTCGAAGAAGGCTTCACTGACTATCTTTCTAAGCCTGTAGAGAGTTCGAGCCTTGAAGGTGCGTTGATAAAGTATCTGCCTCATGAAAAAATTATCCTGCAGGACGAGAGTGACTATCACGAACCAGAACCAGAGTCAGAGTCATTAACAGAGCTTGCGAGATTCTACTCACAGACTGAAGGGCTTAACTATGACGAGGCGGTAAAGAATTGCGCAACTGAGTCAATACTGGAGAAGACCCTGCAGCAATTCTGGAACTCGATAAATAATAATCTAGGCGACATTGAGAAATTTTTACAGGAGCAGGACATCAAGAATTACACGATAAAAGTTCACGCCCTGAAGAGTTCTGCAAGATTAATCGGTGCGGAAGAATTATCTAGGCAGGCGGCTTATCTTGAAGAGTGCGGCAATGAGAGCAGACTCGACGAGATAGAGAATTTGACTCCAGGTTTGCTGAGTCTCTATAAATCTTATCGCGACAAACTTGCCGTGCTGTATAAACAGGACGAAAGCGCAGAAGTTATCTCGCATGAGAAGCTCTACGAAGCCTACGAGGCAATAAAAGAGTTTACCCAAATGTTCGACAGTGACTCTATTGACGGGATAATTGCCATGCTCAGGGAGTACAAGATTCCTGATTCAGAGTCCGAAAGATTTAATATAATTGCTTCATGTGCAGACAGTGCGGACTGGAACGGCCTTGAAGAAGCATTGAAAAATATATAAGGAGAAAAAATCATGAAGGAAAAGATTCTATACATCAGTGACCGGCCAAGCATGGGAGCTGATATGCTGCTCAGGAATTTGGGAATAGATTATGAAGTCTTATGGGTACATTCAGGCGATGAAGTAAAGCACGTCCCTGAAATCATATTCGTTAATCTTTCAGGTCTTGAGGATTTGGAGAGAATCAAGACTTTCACCGGCTCGAAAATATTTCTGCTGGGCAGTCAGTCAGACTTAACAAAAACAGCAGTTACGGACATTGCAAACGCTGAGAAATTCGTCAAGCCATTCAATGCAAACGAGATTCGCGACAAGTTACACGGCATTTCAGAGCAAAAAGCAGAACGAATCGAGAAGACTTTGCTGCTTGTAGATGACGATGCTGTCATGATCAGGACTCTTCGTGAGGGATTGAGCACCAGCTACAAAGTTTTGCCCGCCAATTCAGGAGCAAACGCCTTGAAGATTCTCGCTAAGACAAAGCCTGATTTAATCCTGCTTGACTACGAGATGCCCGATATGAATGGGACTCAGGTCTTCGAGGCACTGAAGGCTAACCCTGAGACTGCGGATATACCCGTTATGTTCCTGACTGCTAAGAGCGACTCCGGCAGCATAGAACGAATAGAGTCACTTAAACCGGAAGGCCACATGTTAAAGACCCTGCCGTTACGTGAGATTAAGGCTATAATTCAGGAATTCTTTAGCGGTAAATAATGGCTCTGGGAGTCAGAATCAGGGCTAAATTTTTGCGCTATAATTTTCATATCACAATTTTATTTTTTATTCAGGAGGTTTTCTAATCATGAAGAAACTTTTATTGCTAGTGCTGGCGTTAGTTCTCATAGCGTCATCTGCCTTTGCTTGGGAGCCTTCCAAGAACGTTACTGTCATAGTAGCTTACAAAGCAGGCTCCGGGACTGACAACACGGCCAGGGTTCTATCGAAGTTCGCGAATGAGACAATAGGCAAGACCATAGTCATTCAGAACCTTGAGGGCGGTTCAGGCTCAATCGGTTGGACTGCACTCTCTCAGGCAAGACCGGACGGCTACACACTTGGCTTTGTTAATCTGCCGACCCTTTGCTCTAACATAGTTGAAGAGTTAGGCGACTACAAGATCGATGACTTTGTGCCAATCTGCAATCACGTCAACGAGACCGCTATGGTAATGGTCGCTAAGAGCAGCCCTTTCAATTCTCTTGAGGAGTTAATCAAGTTCGCAAAAGAGAATCCCGGAAAACTCAAGGCTTCGACTAACGGCATGAAGGCAAGCAATCATATCGGCGCAGAGCTTCTCGCAAAGTCCGCAGGCTTCACCTATATGCCCATACCCTATGGAGGGACGGCTGACCAGTTATTAGCGTTAAGGCAGGGTGAGGTCGATTTCAGCGTCGCAAAAGAGGCAGACATTGCAGCAATGTTGACAGAAGTAAAAGTCCTTGGGGTCTTCGCAGAGTCCAGAATGCCCAGCTTCCCTGATGCCCCGACTCTCGGTGAACTGGGACTCTATAACAAATGGTACGGAAGTGCCCGCTCTATCGTTGCACCTAAGGGAACACCGGCTGATGTCATAGCTTTCTATGAGGAGGCTTTCAAGAAGGCAATGGAGAATCCGGAGTACATCGAGACGGCAAAGAAGGCAGGAGTTACGACTCTTTACATGAACGCAGAAGATACAGCAAAGTTAATTAATCAGCAGTATGAATTCTGCACAAATGAAGTCTCTAAACTCTGGGAATAAATTTCTATCATGAAAAAAACTGATATTGGCGTATGTCTCGTATTTTACGGGATATGCGCATTTTTTCTCTATATGACATTGCAGCTTCCGAAGTCCGCCCGGATTTACCCGTTGTGTGTGATTGCGTTGCTTGCTGCCCTTACGACACTTCACGTTATTAACATGATAATAGCTGCGATTCGTGAGGGAGTTACCAGCGGCCTCGATGACTTCAAGGACTTTGTGCCTTCGCAGTTCTTTATGCTATTTGCGTTCATAGTGATTTATTTGATTGCTATGCCCTATCTTGGCTTTTATCTTGCAAGCATATTATTCATGAGTGCGAGTCTTTTATTCCTGCGTGTAAAACTCTGGCAGATAATTTTGTCTGAAATAGTAATTATCGCTCTTGTTTATTGTGCATTTACTTTATTCCTTGAAGTAAGATTACCTGCGGGGGTGATTTTCTCATGAGTGAGACTTTATCATTAATGGCTTCAGGTTTCGTGAGTGCCTTATATCCCGTCAATATTCTTGCTATGGCCGGGGGAGTTACGATTGGGATAATAATCGGCTGTCTTCCCGGACTTTCTGCGGCAATGGGAGTTGCGTTATTACTGCCTATGACGTTCTCAATGGAAGCCTCAACAGGTATGATAATGCTGGGTGCGATTTACTGCGGGGCAATCTTCGGGGGTTCTATCTCTGCAATATTGATTCACACCCCTGGGACTCCTGCCAGTGCTGCCACTGCTATTGAAGGCTACCAGATGACTCTGAAGGGTCAGGCCGGTAAAGCATTAGGTACAGCGTGTATAGCTTCGTTTTTTGGGGGATTGCTGTCATGTATCTCGCTGTATTTCTTTGCCCCAGTTCTTGGTCAGTTAGCCATGAAATTTGGCTCGCCTGAATATTTCTGGCTTTCGATCTTCGGACTCACTATCATTGCCGGAGTCTCTTCAAAGTCCATGATTAAAGGCTTGATGAGCGGAGCACTCGGTCTCTTGCTCTCTACAATCGGAATGGATCCCATGCAGGGTGTAAAACGTTTCATGTTTGGCCAAGCGTCTTTGTATGAGGGGATTAATGTAACGTGCGCATTAATCGGCTTGTTCTCGATGAGTCAGGCACTTGTCCTGGCTGAGTCAAAGATTAAGCAGCGTGCCAAAGCTCAAAAGTTCACTGACAAAATGCTTCTCACTGGTTCAGAACTCAAGGAGATTGCCCCCACAATAGGACGTTCATGGATAATCGGCAATTTAATCGGCATATTGCCCGGTGCAGGAGCTTCGATAGCGTGCTTCATGGGTTATAACACTGCGCGCCAATTCTCGAAGCACAAAGAATTATTTGGTCATGGCAGTTATGAAGGCGTTGCAGGAAGTGAGGCAGCCAACAATGCAGTTACAGGAGGCTCGCTAATTCCAATGCTGACTCTTGGAATTCCCGGCGAAAGTGTTACTGCTGTCCTTATGGGAGGCTTAATCATTCAGGGCTTGACTCCAGGTCCGAATCTTTTTGTAGGCGAAACTGCGAAGATGACATATACTTTCTTTGCCGGCTTTGTGTTAATACAATTCTTTATGCTTGGGATAGGCTTGCTTGGCTGTCGCGGTTTTGCTCACATTGCGAGATTGTCGGACGCTATTTTAATCCCTTCAGTAACGATTTTGTGCGTAGTCGGAAGTTTTGCAATCCACCAGAATTTCGTTGATGTTGTAATCATGCTGATATTCGGTGTGATTGGCTGGCTGGCCCGCAAATTCGGCCTTAACAATGCAGCAATAGTGTTAGCTTTAATTCTCGGTCCAATCGGTGAAAAAGGTTTGAGGCGTTCGCTGCTCTTATCAGGCGGTGATCCGTCAATACTGTTCTCGACTCCTGTGTGCTGGGTCTTGATAGTCCTGTGTGTGCTGGGAGTTCTTTCGCCAATTCTAATGGACCGAATGGCTAAAGGTGCAGATAAAGAATGAAATAAATATTTTCTCTCCTGATAAAATTTCGGGAGAGATTTTTTATTATTTATCCCTAAACAAAATCTCTCTGTTAAGTCCGCTATATATTTGCTTTCTGTTTTAACACAAGGTTTTTCCTGCTGACTTATGCTAAAATTTTTAAAAAGTATAATTTAGGAGGTGTGTTGTCTTGAGGAGAATCATTTACTTCTCGCTGTTGCTTGTTTTGGCGGCATCATTGCCGTTATCGTCAGCAGCCGAA
>JAFSQO010000041.1 GCA_017446645.1 Synergistaceae bacterium
TAGCCGACTAAGTTCTGGCCTCGTAATAACATCTGGAGCTTGGCATTCTTGACTCTTGCCCGGATTAATCTCAGCCTCTCCCAAGGGTCTTCATCAAGGAAGCGCATTGCAGAGTCAAATGTTGCTCCTCCCCACATCTCTAACGCCCAGTAGCCTGCGTTGTCCATGTATTCGAGCACGGGAAGCATGTCATCAGTTCGCATTCTGGTTGCGATTAATGACTGGTGAGCATCACGTAAAGCGGTTTCGGTGATTCTGACTTTCTTTTCTCCTGCCATAAAAAAATTTTCCTCCTGTTTTGTGTTTATATTTTTTCTGTGAATTTTCTCTATTATACTTTATTTCTTCAAGATTTCTTTAGCTTTGTCCCAAAACGAGTCAAGCTCCTCAAGTGTGTAATCGCTCATACTCTTGTTTTCACGTTGTGCAAATTCCTCCATGATTGCGAATCTCTTCCTGAATTTCTCGCAGACCTTATTCAACGCAGCATCCGGGTCAACTTTGAGTCTTCGGGCAAGATTCACAGTCATGAACAACACATCGCCTAACTCGTCTTCGATATGAGTCTGGTTGCCTTCATTCGCAGCGTCTTTGAGTTCGCATATCTCCTCATCGAGTTTTGCAAACAAAGGTTCAGGACTTCCAGCAGGCCAGTCAAAGCCAACGTGAGCAGCTTTACCCTGAATCCTGTTAGCTTTCAACAGGGGAGGCAAACCATCAGGGACTCCGGCAAGAATCGAAGTGTTCTGGTGTTTTTCGAGGCGTTCCTGAGTCTTTATCTTCTCCCAGTTACGCAGGACTTCATCGCTGTCCTTTGCGTCAACATTGCCGAATACATGAGGGTGACGGCGGATTAACTTGTCGCAAATTGTTCTGACTATGTCCTTCATGTCGAAAGCGTCTGAGCCTGACTCTTTAGCGAGAGAAGCTACGAAGACAACCTGCAATAATAAATCTCCTGCCTCTTCCCGGATTGCCTGCATGTCATGTTTCGTGATTGCGTCTGCGAGTTCATAAGCCTCTTCAGTTATCGGAGTCCTTATCGTTTCAAGTGTCTGCTTGCGATCCCAGGGACAGCCCCCCGGAGCGCGTAATCTCTCAATGATGTTCACGATTTCGTCAAAATAATGTGAGTTCTCTATAGCGATTCCCTTCTTTCATGCTTTAATTATAGCTTAATGCTTAATCTCTCGGACTCTTTCTCTTGCTTACGGGTAACTTCTCCGGCTCCTCTTCAGTCCAGAGCGTGTAAAATCCATACTCGTCAACTTCCTCACGTGCTCCAAGAAACTCAAGAACTGCTTTACCTGTCTTGCGAATCTTTGCAAGCATTGACTTCGAGAGTCCCTTAAAGTCCAATTTCTCAATCGTATTCTCGTCCGTCCCTGAATACGTTACTTCAGTGCGTTTTTGTCCTGGTGCTACGACATATAACGGTGCAGCTCCCAACTTCGCGAGCCTTGTATTGCCGGAGTCGTCTTTCACGAATTCAGCTGACAGGATATAAGTGCGTTCTCTGGGCAAAGTCCTCTGAAAAGATACAAAATTCCCTAACGACCACGCTACTGCTTTGACGTTGTTGTTCTCGTCTATTCGGACTTCAACGGGCTGCAACACGTGAGGATGAGTGCCGATTAATAGATCTGCTCCGTTATCGAATGCTGTATTCGCCGCATTAATCTGGTGAGTACTGGGCTTGAAGTGGTACTCGTTGCCCCAGTGAAAGCACGCTATGATTACGTCAGGCTTGAGGGTCTTAGCGCGCTCCAGTCCTGCAATAATATTCTTGTCGCTGATAGTGTTCAGGTGAACGTCTTTATTGTCTTTCGGCCATAAATTGCTCCCGTATGTGTAATTCACGAAGGCTGCCGTTATCCCGTCATTTTCGAGAATGTATGCATCGTTCGAGGGAATGTCATCAAGTCCGAGTCCAGTCCATGCCAAATCTGCAGAGTCAAGGACTTCTGTAGTACGTCTTGCACCTTCTGCGCCCTTGTCGAAGATGTGATTATTTGCAAGTGTGAGCAGGTCAACTTCCAAGTCATTACTCAACGTGTCAATCAATGAGTCAGGAGTGTTGAACATTGGGTAGCCGGAATAATTTATTTTTCTCTTGCCCTGTTGAGTCCCTGCAAAAACAGTTTCAAGATTGCCGACCAGGAATGTGTCAGAGAATAAGGGCTTCACTCGCCTGAATTGCGGTGAAAAATCATAAGTGTTGCGTAATGCCTTGTCCCTGCCTTTATAGCGTGCTGCGTCCAGTTGCTGCTGGTGTGCCATGATGTCGCCGATGAATAAGAACCTTGCGCGGGTCTCTGCATAGAGTCCAGACACAAATATCAACGAGATTACAAGAGAGAGAAATAATTTTGCCTTCATGAGTAAAATAAAATCCTCCGTGAAAAATTTTCTTGAATTATAATATCATGACACGTAAAAATTTTTCATGTATGAAGGAATTATGAAGGAAATTAACATGCTCGACGAATTAGAGAACTACACGAAACATCAAAACGAGAAAAATAATTACTGGTGGACTATAGAGTACAGTGTGCCGGTCTCACAGAGCAACATAAACTTCAATGAGGAAAGACTCAGCACGATAGCAGAATTGACTCATGCCCTGGGTTCATATTTTTTCACTGAAGAGGACTCCGTGTCAGGGCTTCGCAAGTTATTCATGAGGGCAGATTACGATGAGGCAATCAACATTGACGAGTTATGCTCACATGCAAAGTACTTACTGGGAACACCTGAATTTGAGGGCATAGATTTATCCCGTTGCTATAAAACAAGCAATCAGCCCTGGGAGACTCAGCACTTCGATGCATTCCCGCCCCTTAATGTCGGCAAAAGTTTAGTCGTCATGGCTCCTTGGCACGCTAAAGAAAAAATACAGCACGGAAGAAAACCGATATACATATTTCCTGCAAGCGCGTTCGGTACAGGTTATCACGAAAGCACTCGCATAGCCCTTGCCTTGCTCGAAGACGTTGTGAAGTCCGGCGATGTTATCCTTGACGTTGGAACAGGTACAGGGATCTTATTCATAGCAGCGTTGAAGATGGGAGCAGCAAAGGCCATTGCACGAGACATTGACCCCGCGACTCTTGACGAGGCCAAGCGAAACATGAATCTCAACGGGATAAACCCAAAAGTCTGCGAGCTTTCAGAAGGCGATTTGCTCAAAGGCTTCCGGGGTCAGGTAAATATTCTCACTGCAAATATTTTGCTAAATCCTAATCTTTCAATGCTTCCGGACGTTAAAAGCGTGTTAAAGCCAAAGGGTTACGCAATTTTTTCCGGGATGACCAACGTAGAGAGTTATACGTTCATTTCTGTCTTGAACTCTTCCGGAATGGAAATCGACAAAGAACTCAAATTCGGGGACTGGTGGGGATGCAGGGCGGTCAAGGCTTGGGGCTAGTCTTCGTTCACGTCTTCGGCTGCCGGTCGAGTCTCTGCGAAGGCGAATACATTGCTGGCTCTCTGAAATCTAAAGGCGCATTCATCACTGAGGACATCAATGACTCATACAACGCTGCAGTTATCGTTACGTGCTCAGTTACACAAGAAGCTGACAGGAAATGCAGGCAGTTAGTCCGTAGAGTGCGCAAGAGTCTCGGCCCTGAAGGTGTGCTTGCAGTCTGCGGTTGTTGGTCACAGGGTCTTGACTCTGACTCGGCTAGGGAACTCGGTATAAATATCCTCGCTGGCTCACGGGGTAAAAAGCTCCTGCCTGAGGTCATAGAGTCGGCAATCCTGAGTCATGATACCGGCTTTCAGGATTTGCGGACTCATAATCTCTTCCCGCCTGAATTGTCTTGGGAGGAGCTTGAGATTACTTCACCGGTTATGCATTCACGAGCTTTCATGAAGATTCAAGACGGCTGCGATCACTTCTGCACGTATTGCATTATTCCGTATTTGAGGGGTAAACCAGTAAGCAGACCTGAGAGGAATATTATTGACGAGATTCACAGGCTGATTGACAACGGAACCCGCGAGATAATTTTCACAGGCATTCACTTAGGTATTTACGGACGCGATATTGACTCCTCACTTGCTGATTTGATTCGTTCTGTATCAAGGATTCATGACCTCAAGAGATTACGTCTAGGCTCACTTGAACCCTTCTCACTGGACGAAAATTTACTTGCAGCCCTGAGTGAGTGCGACTCGTTCTGTCGTCATCTGCACTTGCCCTTACAGAGCGGCGATGATAATATTCTCTCGGCAATGAGACGCGGCTACACTTCTGAAGAGTTCGTGAAAATCTGCGAGAATGCCCGTAAATTTCTGGGCGATGACCTGCACATCTCAAGCGATATATTAATCGGCTTCCCGGCTGAGAGTGAGTCAGCCTTCGACAACACTTTGAACGTAATGCGAGAGGCAAAACTCGGACGCGTTCATGTATTCCCGTTCTCTGAGCGTAAAGGGACTCTGGCAGAAAAAATGGCCATGAAGGTAGCACATGACGAGAAGATTTTACGGGTCTCACGCGCAATAACTCTTGGCCGTGAACTCTATGACTCTTATATAAAGCGATTCATAAATCATGAAGTAGAGATCCTCATAGAAGAAAGCGGAACTAAAGGACATACCCAGCACTTTATCGAAGCTGATATACTTGACGGGAAATTTTCAGCGAACCAAATAATTAAGGCAAAGGCAGTTAGTAAATCAAATGACAGACTCGAATGCATTATCAATAGGAATTGACGCAGGCACAAGGATTTCAAAGGCAGCTTACTCCGACTCTCATTCAAGAACAACGCGAATCATAGCGAGAATTGAGGGCTTTGACGTGAATGCTTTGCGCGAAGAATCAGAGATGAAACTGGACGACATCGTAACTTCATGCGTTATTGCCATTCCCGATGAATACACGGCAAGGCAGTATGATGAACTAATCAGCACGGCCTCACGTTCGGGCTTTGAGGACGTTGACATAATCAGCGAGTACGAGGCTATGAACTGGGAGCTTAATTTAGAGACAGAAGCAAGTGCGTTGATTTGCGACTTCGGGGCTTCACGCGTCAACTTTGCTGTTATCGGCAATGATGAATTAATCGACACTGAAGTAATTCCAGATTTTGGCGGCAATGAGTGCGATAAAATTTTTGCGTCATGGCTGAGTGAGAGATTTATCCTGAATCTAATCGACGAAAAGTTACTCCGGCAGCGTGCTGAACAGATAAAATTTACCCTGAGTGTCAGCGATTTCGTAACATGGCGAGGCGTTGACATCTTGCGCGAGGACTTCGAGAGGCTGATATACTTTCCCGTCAAGAGAATCACTCACCATGCAAAGAAATTCATGAGAGTCTACAGGCCCGACAAATTTATCCTGGCTGGAGGAATGAGCAGCGTCCCGTTAATCCGTCAGTTATTCACAGAAGAGTTGAATCTCTCACCGGAAATTCATGCGGACATAATCGCAAAGGGTGCAGCTCTGAAGGCTCGTGAATATTCGCAGGAGTCAGTGAACAGGGGTAATCACAATCATCAGGAAATTTCGCAGAGACTCCGGGAACTCAAGGCAGAAATTATCGAACTCGAGGCCAATTTGACACGCTCGCAGAGAGACAGGCTTTACTTGTTATTCAAGCAGGCGGAAGGTATTAACAACTCTGGGATTATCGAACTCATGGAGGGACTCATTAATGAGCTGAAGAGTGCATGATTACGTAAACACGCTATAGAAATATAAGCAAATATTTGACATAATCACTACATTTCCAAAAAAATTTTTCAGGAGGCGGACTCTATAATGAAAAAATTAATTTGCGCTGTTATCCTGTCAGCTTTAATACTGACTCCATGCTTTGCTGACGAACTTTCACTCACCCTCACTGACTCTGTCGCTGTCTTCAGAAGTTACATCGGCAATAAAAACTCCGTGATGCTTGATTTACGTCCAGAGGCTGCCTACATGGGTTGGAAGCTCGACAATGCAGCAAGAGGCGGACATGTTGCAGGTGCCCTTGATTTCCCGTTCTCATGGCTGGCACTTGCTGACCCCGCGAAACTTGACGAGATTCTCACACAAAAGGGCGTATCAGAAGGCAAAACTGTAATTCTTTACGGAGCAAGCTCACTCGACAACGAGGACGGCAAGAAGTTACTAGCTGCTCTCGAAGCCAAGAAAATCAAGCGTGCAGTGCTGTTTACCCTTCCTGCTTCACAATGGACTGCTGACGACTCTATCCCGTTATATGCCTACCCGAACTATAAATATCTCGTCTATCCTGAGTGGCTGAAGACTCTAATGGACGGCGGTAAACCTGAGAATTACGACGGCAGAAAGTTCAAAGTCTTCGAGGCAAGCTGGGGCGAGGAGAAAGTCTCATACCTCAACGGACATATACCCGGCTCAGTGCATATCAACACAGATGAGTTCGAGGAAGGCCCAATCTGGAACCAGTTACCGGACGAAAGGCTCAAGGCAGCAGTCGAAGCTAACGGCATAACGAAGGACACTCTCGTAATCATCTACAGCACAACGGCGAACATGGCAGCAGCTCGAATTGCCTGGATTCTCATGTATTGCGGAGTCGAAGATGTCAGGCTCCTTGACGGCGGCTTCAACGCGTGGAAGAGTGCAGGCTATGAAGTCTCAACTGAGTCAACTCCCAAGAGTCCCGTCAAAGATTTCGGCGCAGAAATTCCAGGACGCAAAGAACTCGTAATCAACACGGACGATGCCAAGAAGATTTTAGCTGACCCTAACGGCAGACTCGTAAGTATCAGGTCATGGGCTGAACATTTGGGCGAGACTTCGGGTTATGGCTGGCTCGAACGTAAAGGCAGAATCCCCGGCGACGTTTGGGGACATTCAGGGCCTGACTCTCAGACTTTGCCGGACTTCGAGAACATTGACGGAACTATGAGGAACGGACTCGAACTCACAGCGATGTGGGACGAGTGGGGCATTCATCCGGAAAACAATATCGCAACTTTCTGCGGAACCGGCTGGAGGGCTGCTGAAGTCAATATTGAATTCGTTGTGCTTGGCTGGCCGAACATAACGCTCTATGACGGAGGCTGGTGCGAGTGGTCAAACGATCCTGAAAACCCCGTTGAGTACGGAGACGACAAACCCAGATTCAAGTAAACCATGAGTCGCTTATCCGGTTTTATTTCGCTTATAATTTCGCTGATCGCCATTCCTGCCTGCTGTGTAGTCGAGTATTATTCAGGTCTCAAGATGGGAATGTATCGCTTTGTCGTTCTCTATAACACTAAGATAACGGGAAATATCTTGACTCCTGACTTAAGGCCGTTTATTTCGTGCGGACTGGTAATTATTGTCACTTTTGCGTTGATCCTTGCCTTTATCAGACGCGTGAAAATTTTGTGGCAGATTTACGGTCTTGCGCTCTTAACGGGAAGCGTTTACGTCCTCTATTTTGCTGAAAGTCTTAAGGCTGCAGCGTGGTTTGCATTGGCCGTCATGTTATCTGGAATCTTCTGGGCAGTCAGTGTATTAACCCGCAAAGAAATATGGCGAAGGGCGAATTAATGCGAAAAATAATTCTTGCTCTGATTCTCTTGTTCATAGCGTCCGGTGCTTTTGCTGAAGTCGACATGAACAAGATACCGTTAGAGACTGCAAAAAATAATTTCCTGAACCTCTACAAAAAACGCTGGGAAGTATTCAATGCGGAGTCAAAGCTGAAGCAGGCAATTGACTCTGCATTCCGGGAAAATACCAGCAAATTAATGACAGGCACTAAAGGCATTCAACTCGGCATGAACATGAACAACATAATCGGCAAGATTCAGCGTTCTGTCGAGTTCAATTTTTCGAGAGACTACGAGAAATTCCTTCAGGAGTTCGA
>JAFSQO010000373.1 GCA_017446645.1 Synergistaceae bacterium
CGCCTACATTCCGGCGCGTGACAAGTTCCTGAATGGCGACATTGCCGCCATATGTTGCTGAAGATTTATTGACATATAGTCTGATTTATATTTTAATGCCCCGACTACACGACCTTTATTCTTTGCTGCATTTAATGCTTTCATGCTGTTCTTGATATCCTGAATAACTGCTTGCTTCATCTGCGAACTGATATATTCTAATTCATGAGTTACAGGCTGTTTATCTTTATCGAGATTATGAACAGTCCGAATCTTATAATCATAGTCGTTAATGTCATGTTCTTTCATGAAAGTGATTATGTCATTATGAAGTTTCTTAGCTTCTACGAACAACATTTTGATTGCGTTCTGCTGATATGAATTCAAATGAGAGAAGTCAATTTTCACACGCCAAACCCGGCAAATCTGCTCTTTTCTACGGAGCTTCGTTGCATTGCCTGTTTCTCGTATTCGTTCATTCTTGGCTAATCTTTCGGCTTCTGTCATTTTTTTCACCGAAAAAATTATAACATACTGCGCAATTCATCTCACACTTATAGAAGTGGGAGTATTCTTGCGATTTTAGGATAAATATCCCCCTCCCATCGTAGAAATACGGATTATGCGACAAAAAAAATCCCTGCCGCACTGGACAGGGAAGGGTTTATTTATTCAGTGATTGCGCCTTCAGGGATGAAAATATTCTCGCCTGCTTCTTCTTTATCATCTTTCCAGATAATGGCAATGCCGAACGCAGTTAGACAAAGGGCAACCAAAGGGTTCAGCCAGTTCATGAAACAGTAGGGCAGGTAGTCAAGGGTTGCAACTCCCAAGACCGAGCTGACATAAACTCCGCAGGTGTTCCACGGGACTAAGACGCTGGTCATCGTTCCTGAATCCTCAAGTGAACGCGACAACATTACAGGAGCTAACTTCTTTCCGTTCTGCCATGTACGTTCATCAAATGCACGCTTGAACATTCTGCCGGGAACTATGATAGAGAGATACTGCTCGCTCAGGAAGACGTTAGCCATGAATGCCGAAGCCAGGACCGAAGCAATCATGCCCGTAACTGTCTTGACATGACGCATCAAGGCATCGAGGATTACGTCAAGGAATCCGCAGACCTCCATAATTCCGCCGAGTGAAAGAGCTACGACGATCAAGCATACTGTCTCAAGCATCGAAGTCATTCCGCCGCGAGTAAATAATTGCGTGAGGAGTCCGCCGACCTTTGCAAACACGTCCGAAGTAACGCTCAAAGCCGGAGAACCTGCAGTGAATGCCTGAGTAAATGAGCCTGTTATGGCTGTCATTGCTTCAGGGGTAGCAGCCTCTGCAAACGCGCCTAAGTGTTCAGGGACATAACCTGAGAACAAGACCGTCATAGCCTCGCCAGCCGTTGAGCCTCTCACTAGTGAAAGAACGAGACTGCCTGCTATGCCTGCGACTATTCCGGGAATTGCGGGAATCTTTATTGCTGCCATGACAAGAATTATCATTGGAGGGATAAATGCCCATAATGATATATTGAATTCTGCTCTCATCATACTTTGAATTAATGCTATTCTGCCGCCATCTGAACCTTGAGCAGAATCTCCCATCATGAACGCAATTATTGCTGTGATTATCAACGTCGGAACTGTAGACCACATCATGGCCCTTACATGCTCGAACAACTCACTGCCTGATACAGCCGGAGCAAGATTTGTAGTGTCTGACAAAGGGGAAATCTTATCGCCGAAATATGCGCCTGAGATAACGAAGCCTGCAGTAATCGGAAGCGGAAGGCCAAGACCTGCGCTAATGCCTATGAGGGCGACTCCGACTGTTGAACTTGTTGTCCAGCAGCAGCCTGTAGCAAGGGCAACGACTACACTGATGATTAAAGTTGCTAAATAAAAATATCGGGGAGTCATGACTTCAAGCCCGTAATAAATCATCGTAGCTACAACACCGCTTTGAATCCATGAGCCGACAAGACAGCCCACGAGAATCAATATAATTATGGCCTGAATCGATACCTGAATAGCCCCAGCCATGCCGTTTTCGAGTTCTTTCCATGAACGTTTGAGATATAACGCACCGACAAGGGCAGTAAAGATCGTAGCAAATAATAACGGAACCTGAGCAGGAAGGCCAAGACCAAAGTGAGAGCCTGACTCCAGCTCAACGTCAACGACCCCGAAGGTAACGATGAGTGCGCTAATACAAAGCACAAAAATCGAAAGTAAAAGACCTGGACGACGACACAAATAACATTCTTCCTTTCATACGTTATGATAATTATTATGATGAAACAAAACGGCGCAAATTTTAAATCATTCTCGTTAATTTGCAACCTAAAATTTTATTGACTTCAAATATTCGGCCTGCGCTTGTATAGTCTGTGTGAAGTCTGCCGTGCATTCAAAGCCTGTGTCGCGATAAAGTGCTTCCAAATCAGTGTAAGAGTAATCCATGTTCAAGCTGTCCTCGTACTCGCCGAATCTTAATTCAGCGTCTTTGTTAATAACGTCCCTGATATTGCACACTATCTCTTTGAACGTCCGTAATTTTCTATGACCGATATAATAACTTGCCATGCTGCGTCCTGACTCGCCGATTAAGAATAAAGCTCTTGCAATGTCGCTGATGTGAACTATGTCATATTGATTATTGCCTTCGATTAGCCTTGACGGTTTGCCCTCGTAACAGTTCTTGATTACTATATTGATCAACTGTCTTGAGTTATTGCCTGCTCCATAGGGTAACGGGATTAAGGCACTGCAGTAATTAATATTATTTTGCCACGCCATGGTTTTAGAGATCATGTCAGCTGCGACTTTGACAGAGGCATATATGCAGGTATTACGGGGTATAAATCTCTCATTGTTAATGAACTGGTTGATTTCGATCTCATTGACTGTCCCTGCGAAGACAAATTTTTTGCAGCCTATCTTCACAGCAGAACATAAAGCATCACATGCAGCCTTTGCGTTCTGGAACTGAAGCGAGTAATCTTTCAGGGCACTAGTGAAGCCTCCCTCCCATGCCATATGATAGAATGCGTCGATGTCCTTAGCTTTTATTTGCCTGTCAAGAGAGTCATATACTCTGAAGTCTGCTGTCACAGGTATAAAATTTTCTCCGAAGTTCATGCTTTCGAGTTTGGCTATGTCCGTGCCTATGCCGTATACTTGAATATTATGAGCAAGTAACTCTCTTACCAGGTAAGAACCTATAAAGCCCGATGCTCCGCTGACAATAACTTTTTTCATGTTAATCACGCTCCTATAGCTACCCAGTCTTCAGGCCACAAGTCCTGCTTTATATCTACTTTAGGATCGCCCCATTTCTCAGGACGAAGAATTATTTTATCGGGATTCTGATTCATCCACGCCCCCCAAAGGCAAAACGTGCTGTTAGCGAGTATGTTATGTCTGCATTCACTGATTACCTGCATGTCAAAATACTGATTATCGCCGAGCGACCAGTCAATAAACGTGAAGTTATAATCCCTGAAAGTCTCTTTGCACCAGTCTATATCATCGGACGTGCAGAAAAACTTTGCGTCAGGTATTCGAGCCTGAATATACTTAATCGTATTAAAGTAATATTCAACTGGTAAGGCAAAACCAAGCCCAACATAATCACCGCGTCTGACTGAAATGCTTACAGATTGAGAATTATTTCTGATTTCGTCAATAACTTTCTTGGACTGCCCCGTTAAAGACTTCCTGAATGTGAACTCCTTGCGCAATATATTTTCTATTTCGTGAGAATACTTGAAGCTCTGCCAGCTGCCGGTTAATATTCCTTTCTGAACGTCTAAGATTTCCGGTTGAAAGCATGTGTTTTTGTCCTTATAAGTGCGCATAAGTCTAAACTTCCTTACGAAATTTGCAAAGCCCTGAGTGAATCTCTCTGTAACGTAAAAAGTTTCTGAGAGTTCATATTTCCTGACAGTAACGTCGGGGCTGGCCTGATGAGAATAAAACGACAGGTTCATATAAATATCTCTGCCCCGTTCGAGTAAAGTCCTGTACAATGCATAACCGTACATTTGGTTACCAAGACCGCCGACAATGTCAATTATTATCATGATGAATCACTCCCAGTTCTTATAAATTCCTGCGTCTCGTTTGGCCTGAGCTTTCTTCGAGACGTGAGTACCCAGCACAATATTATTAAATCCCTTGCGAGCTAACAACGCCTTCATTCTGTTCATAAAAGGACATGGGAGTCTGTGAGAGTTATCAGAGCATATACACGTCGCAAAATGAATAATAACGTCATCTTTAGTCATGCCAGCCTTGCGCAATCTCATGCCCAGATTTTCGAGCTTAGGAGTCAACAAATTCCCGCAGCAGCCTCCGCAGGTTATGGCCATATAGCGCGTATCATCGGGGTAATCTGTGAACTTGCCGAGCCTCTCATAGAAATCATTCATGC
>JAFSQO010000374.1 GCA_017446645.1 Synergistaceae bacterium
GCAGCAATTTCACCCTTCCCCTAAAAATTTTCACACTTTACAGGACGGGTTTATACTTCGGGTTTTACTATTCCCAAGAAAGTTTTCGCGCCGTTGCGGATTTCAACGATTCCCATGTCCTTTTCTGCGTCATGAGTAGCGTTAATCGTCGTCATGCCTGTAACTGTCGGGAGGTCCTTAATTGTCTCAAGGGCATCGCGGATTTTCTCAGGTTCTGCACTACCTGCTCTCTCGATTGCGTCTTTAAGCATGATGTAGCAGTCATAACCCAGTGCGCAGTTGACGTTAGGGGCTTTGTCGGGGTGAATTTTATTCCACTCGATAGTGAAAGCCTTTGCAGTGTCGTTCATTTCTGGCATTGAAGGATCGTATGCGAAAGTCGTATGCATGAAGCCTTCGACAGCATCACCGCCGAGCGTTACGATTTCGGGATTGTCCATAGCGTCTGCACCGATGAATCTGAATTTTGCACCGAGTTCCTTTGCCTGCTTGAGAACGATTGCACCTTCAGCAAAGTATGCCGGTAAAAATACTATATCGGGGTCAGCCTCGATTAATGAAGTAAGCTGTGCCGTGAAATCAGTGTCGCCTGTCTGATAGAGGAGTGAAGCAACGATTTCGCCGCCCATCTTCTTGTAGGAGTCCCTGAAGAATTTGCCAAGCCCTACGCTGTAATCATTGCTCATGTCAACGAGTGTTGCTGCCTTCTTGAGGCCCAGAATCCTGTAGGCATAAGTAGCTGCTCCTGCGCCCTGGAATGGGTCAATGAAGCAAGCCCTGAAATAATATTTTTTATCCAGGGTTACAAGGGGATTCGTGCATGAAGTTCCGATTACCGGAATACCGGCCTTCTCTGCGACTTCACCGCCTGCCATTGCCAGTGATGAGCCGTATGTGCCGATTATGGCGTTGACTTTGTCGTTCTCGATTAATCTCGTTACTGCATTAGCTGCTTCTACTTTGTCGGACTTGTTGTCTACGATGACAAGCTCTACTTTCTTGCCCAGAATTGTCGGGAAAAGCGAGTGAGCAAGCTGTGTACCCTCAAGTTCAAGCTGGCCTCCGAAGGCATTCTGACCGGTCAAGCAGTTGAAGATTCCGACCTTGATGACATCATCGTCAGCTGCTGCAACTGAACAAAGCACCAACACGAGCATTAACGCTGCCAAAAGTTTACGCATAATAATAAACAACTCCTTTTATGATTGGAAAGAATTTTAGAAATTATATCACGCATTATTTTTTCTTTCGCAAGATAAATGCAAGGCCAAGAGCAAATAACGGCATTCCCGAATTACAGCCGCCGCTTGACGAAGAGAGCGCATTTTCGGACTCAGATTTTTCCTCAAGAAGCCACGTGTCTAACAGATCCTTGATTTCTGCCTTCATGTCGTCTTCAATAGAGTTTATCTCTATACCGTGAGAATCTTTTGACGAGGTGAATATGTGAATGTTCTCATTGTCCGTCTCAGGCAACCTCATGAAGTACCACGGATCAGAGTCCCCGTAAATCATGATTACGTTGCTGGTGTTGGTCTCCGTCCATTCGAGCATTTTATTACGCGTATCAGGGTTGAACTTGAAAGCGTCTAACTGGGCCTGGTTAAAATTGTAGAGAGCCAAATAATTTTTCTCGGTCTCTTCTGTAAACTCTAAAGTAATGCCGTGTTTAGCCAGCTCATCGCGCAGGGGCTTCAAACGCAGTCCGTAATTTCCATTTTCCGTAACAGCATGTACAGTATAAGGGAATATAGCCTCTTGATAGTCATCATCATCGAATCCCTTATTCTCTGCTCGGATTATACGAACAAGAGCATCAAGAAATTTTTGATTCTCCCTGACGTTCTGAGTCGAACTATCATCAAGTCGAGGCGTGATCTTCATGACCTCATCGAACGAAGCAAAATTTTGATCGTACTGCCACACACCAAAAACTGTATCTACTATGAATTCTTCAAAATCACGTGAAGCGTTCTTCAATGGATAATCTGCATATTTATCTTCGGACTTTGTAAAAAGCGGCTGCAAGTAATCACGGTTCTTGAAGACTTCGACCTGAAAATCAAGCATTAAGTCTCTGTACTTCTTGGCCTGCTCTTCCCCGTAGCGTTCATTGCCGATTGTGTTATAGATTGCCTCAAATGCACGGCTGTCATCGATTCCGTCACAGAAGGGCGCGACATACGAAACGTAAGCGTCTGCATCGTCCGGGAAATAATACGCAAAGACATTCGTTGCCTGACCTCCCTTGCTGGCACCTGTGAAGACCCAGCGTCCTGAGAGAATTTCTTTCAGCTGTGTGATTATGTTGTGAAAATCCTTCGAGGCGTTCTCGTCCGTCAGATATTGCCATAACTCAGTACCCTTGTTTGATAGTCCTTTGGGTGCTGACTTAGAGAAATACCTGTATTCAACTCTTATATAATTTCCGTCGTACATTCGGGAGATTTCGTGCTCGTCATTAAGTGCAAAGCGTTCGTCAAGAAGATAATAACCGTCAACATAAATTACATTGACATTGTCATAACCCCTGAAACCGATTTCAACGCGCTGGGTGAAAGTCCCTAAGTCAGGGTTATTCCAGTCGATATATTGCTCGAACGTTACGATATATTTTTCTGCAAAAGGCTTTGAGTCTCCGGTTTGGATTATCTCATCAACGGAAATAACGCCCTCAAGATTCAGCAGGTCATCTTTTAATGAAGCCTCACTGCACCCGGCTAATGCTAAGAGCAGAATTAACAGGACAGGAATTTTTCGCACGGTAAAAGCCTCACTTCCTAACAGCATTTACTAGAATCATACCTGCAAGGAGCAAAAACGTAAACGAATAAGCGATACTGCACCCTCCTGACGATGACGAGATACTCATTTTATTATCTTGAGGCTGTGAAGCTAAGATGTCATAAGCAGCCTTAACGTCAAGCAGTCC
>JAFSQO010000375.1 GCA_017446645.1 Synergistaceae bacterium
CGCGATAGGGAAGCAAGCCAGCAGCAAATCGCTCTTATGGCAGCTAATCTTGACCCTGAATTACTAGCAGAAAATAGACTTGTCTCTGACGGAGCACCCGTAATCGGCTCTGACTTAGTCGTTGAGTCTGGAAACGGCAGAGTACTCGCTATCAGAAGGGCTTACAAAACCGGCGCAGCTGATGAGTATAAAACATGGATTGCTGACAATGCTGAAAGATTTGGTTTAAGCTCTGATGAAGTCGCAAAAGTCAAGCAGCCTGTGTTAGTGCGTGAGAGAATAAGCGATGTCGACAGAGTTAATTTTACGTCTGAAGCCAACGAAGCAAGTACTGCAAGAATGTCCGAGACCGAGACGGCACTTAATGACGCTAAGAAGATTAACCAGAGTATGCTCACTCTATTTGACCCTGAAAAGCCTATTCAGTCAAATAGGGCATTTATTCAGCAATTCGTATCTAAAGTCTTGCAGCAGAATGAACGCGGTGATTTCTTCCAAAAGAACGGCGAGATTTCCAAAGCTGGCATTAACAGGATTGAGAATGCTTTAATCGCTAAGGCTTATAACAATAGCACTATTCTTAACAAACTCAATGAAGTCTATGATGATGATATTAAGAATATTACTAATGCTTTGCTCGCAGCCGCCCCGAAGATTGCTGTACTTGAAAACGGCGCATTCAGAAAGGATTTATCTATTCGCGATGACGTAGTTCAGGCTATTAACGCCCTGATAGAAATTAAAGGCGAAAAAGGCAGCGTTGCAGACTATCTATCACAGATAAGAATATTTGACGATGATATTTCTAATGAAGCAAAGACGTTACTAAGATTTTTTGACAAGAATAAACGAAGCTCCAAAAAGATAGCTCAGGGCTTAATTAACTACGCTGAAGACGCTATGACAGAGAGCAAAGACAATCAAGGCGCATTGCCTGGCATGGAAGACAGTAACAGGAGCAAGAAGGATATTCTCAGGAAAGCCATTAAGGACGCTGAAAACGGGGTAAACACTAAGGGCGAGAGTTATAATCAGTCTGCAAGTTCTTATCATGAAACTGATGACGATACTAAACGCAAAACTTTAAGCCATATCAGGCGCACTAATGACGCTTTTGTTACTCAGGAACAAGTCGAGAAATATTATCAAGACGGGAACACCTGGCACGGCACAGGCAATATCATTCTCGGCAACGTGTTCAAAATGCAGTATATCGGCAGCAACGAAGGTAGTACATATCGCGGCTGGGGCATTTATTCCGGCGAAGCTAAAGGGACAGGTGAAGCATATAGAAAATACGGCGAAAAGGGCAGAGGACGTTCTCCCTTCACATTTGAAATGTATGTGCCTGACAGTCCAAATGTAAAATTAACAACTCGTGCTGATTTTGAAAAGTATGGTTTAAATCCCGATATAGCAGAGTATATACAAGAAGCGGCTGAAGTACTTTTTGAAGACACAGAATTTAGTGACAGTATTCTTGAAACAAATAAAAAAATCTTGAATACATTAGTAGAATACTTTAACGATGAAATATCTATACTAGAAAACGAAATAAGCGACGCAGATACAATAGAAATGTCAGACGAAGATATATCTACACGCGAAGAAGGAATAAAATCATACGAAGATGTAATTGATTTTCTGACAAGCCCAAACATTGAAAGAATATCCTTTAAACAAACTAACGGGAATTTATACCGCATTAAAGTCCATCACGTTGAAGCCTACCTTGATTATGATAACAAACTCAATGAAGCTGGACAGCCTAAAATCGTTCTGGACGCTGTAAAAAAGATTATTGACAATCTCAAGAAACGCGGAATAAATACTACAGAGCTTGAACAGGCAAAGACCGGCGGCGATTTCTACTGGGTACTCACGAAAGCTATGGAATGGCTTGTCGATAAAGGCAAGATTAAATCTCAAAAGCATGGCAAAATCACTCGTGCTGACATGGCTGCTTCACTTATGCTTAATCATCATGGAGTACCGGGGCTTAAATTCTGGGACGCACTTAGCAGGGAAAAGAAATCCGGCACTCACAATTTCGTAACATGGAATGAAGACGCAATAACTGTTGAAGGTATTTCAGAAGACAGCAACGAAGACGCTATTGATTACTTCACGCAAATGCAGGAGAAACTTGCAAACGCCCCAACAAAGAATATCGATATTAGTGATGACAGTGATTTAGCAGCTGACAGTCTTATCGAGAGATATAATCAGCTCGCATATCACGGAACCGGGCATACTTTACTCGGCAATATGTTCGACTTCGATAAACTAGGCAGCGGTGAAGGCAATCAGGCGTTCGGCTGGGGAGCTTACTTTGCAAAGAAGTTAGCTGTTGCTGAAAGTTAC
>JAFSQO010000376.1 GCA_017446645.1 Synergistaceae bacterium
GCCCTGACTCTTTCCATTACAAGAGGCATACTGCGAAGCTCACCGGGACTCACTCCTATAAGCCACAGACAATAGCGAGTAATGTTATTGATAAACTCATTGCCCATCATGTAACGCTTAATATATTTCTTGGATTTCGGATCGCGCCTGATAAATTCTTCGTAGTCGCAAGCCTCGATTATAAGATTTCCGCCGTCTGCTGCCCTGTTGCCTCCCATCATTGTAGGAGCTTCTTTGCTAACTGCCTTCTTTATCGGTTCTGCAAAAACATTTGGAGCCGGTACAAGATAAAAATTTATGTTCTCAAAGAGCTTCAAGCCTTCCGGAGTGTAAAGCCTCTTCAATTTTTCTGAATCATTCATTGAGTTGAACCCGATAACTACAACATGAACGTGAGCCTTGTCTGTCGCTTCACTGTCCCAAATAAAAGTAGTGTGAGCAAAATCAACATGAATATTAAATCGTTCGGATAGCGTTTTGAATACCGCGCTGACCTGTTCGCCCTGAGTGATTGAATTTGTCGAGACGAATGCTGCTTTGATGTTCGTATTCTGAATAAATTCCGCTGCCTTGAAGTACCAGCCTGCAACGTAATCAATCTTGCCTGCTGTCTTGTAGGGTTTGCCGTCTTCGTCAACGAACACTGACAAAATGTCCTGCTTCTGCTCCTTACTCTGAATCGAATAGCCTAAAAATGGAGGGTTGCCCATTATGTAGAGATTTTCAGATGAAGGCACTAGAGTCCGCCAGTTCATGCGCAGGGCGTTAGCTTCGATTATGTGATTATATGACGTAAGGGGCAGCAAATCACCCAAGAACGGCAGCAACGTCTGGGCTTTGTCCATGCTTTGAGTCTCGTTCCACATTTGAGATTCTGCTATCCATAGGGCAGTACGTGCTACTGACACTGCAAAGTCGTTAATTTCAATGCCATAGAATTGCGATATTGATACTTTTATCAGCGATTCATTTTTCGGGGGACTGTAAGAGCTTTGAGCAAGATTGTTAATTACTCTATTCTCAAGCCGTCTCAATGACAAATAAGACTCTGTGAGAAAATTTCCGGAACCGCAGGCAGGGTCAAAAAATTTCAGAGTACCAAGCTTCTTTTGAAATGCCCGCAATTTCTGAGTTCGACTCCGTGAAGCTGTAGCTTTAATTATCGTCTCAAATTCTTCATTCAACTCGTCAAGAAATAACGGATCAATGACCTTGTGAATATTTTCAACTGATGTATAGTGCATTCCGCCGGAGTGTCTAGTTTCGGGGTTGAGAGTTGACTCGAAAACTGCACCGAAAATTGTAGGAGAAATCCCTGACCAGTCAAACCCCTCGCTCATGTCCTGAATGATTATGCGCAAGGGTTCGCCGTCAAGTTGTGGAAGCTCAATATCATCATAAGCAAACAGACCGCCATTAACATACGGAAATGCTTTCAAGTCAGCCTCAAGGTAAGGATCGCGCTCATTCTCTTTCTGATTCAAAACTTTGAACAAATCACGCAGGGCAGTACGTGCAACGAGTTCACGGGGCTTCAGGTAGTTATGAAACTGGGACTTTGCGAACAGTCCTGAATCTTCAGCATAGAGCAGGAATACAACACGAACGCAGAAAATATTCAGACTCATCAAAGAGTCTTTATCATGCTTATTAATATAACGTTCAAGCAGTGAATCATAGAGCCTGCCTACAAGTTCACCGGCATTAACTGATAACTCGACTTCATGAACTTTATTCGGACTCATAGCTTTAACGTCAACAATGAACGATAATTTATGCCAGTCGCGCTTTAAGTCAGATAGACTCAGGACAGCGGGAGGAGCTTTGGGGCGTTCCATGTCATAGATTA
>JAFSQO010000377.1 GCA_017446645.1 Synergistaceae bacterium
GTAGTCTGGACGGGTTTCAACAGATAAGACACGCGGTAACATTTTTTCTTTTCCGTGAAGCATTGAAGCATTAAAGTCCCCCATTTTTGTTAATTTTGCAGTTATTATAGCACTGCACGGGATTTGTTGAGCTGAGGACGTGAATAAAGTTTTATGCTAAAATCAATCGTTTTAATTATTTATGTCAAGTGTGTCAAACGCTATAATTCTACAGGCATTATTTTATTATTCAGAAAGGGATGTGTAAATTGTACAAGCCTCACAGAATTTTATTTGCTTCAGTTCTGATTCTTCTTGTGTGCGTCTCATCGGCTTTCAGTGCTTCACCGCGCTCAAGTATGCCTCAAGGAGTTCAGAGCTTCGCACCGACAGGAACGGTTCCGGAAAATGTCTCGTTCAGGATAGTTTTTCGCAACCCCGTTATTAAACGTAACCAGATAGGCAGCGTTGTTACTCCGGAAAATGTTTTATTCCCGGTTGAGTTTAATCCGGCACTGCAGATCGAAGGACGTTGGGAGACTGACAAGAGATTTACTGCAAAGTTATTAGCTCCCCTGAGAAGTTCGACGAGCTACACTGCGACTCTCAAGGACGGACTGAAGGACTTACAAGGCAGGCGAATCGGTCCCGGTACTTTCAGCTTCCAGACCGAAGGACTCTCGCCGACTGACGTACGCGCTTCAATGGGAAGGGACGGCAACGCTTACTTCACGATTAACTTCAACATGAGGATCGACCCTGCAAGACTCAAGGGCTTCATGAGGATAATTAACTCAGAGGGCAAAGAAGTAGCCTACAACATTGTCGGTGCATTGCCTTCGAGGACGATAAGGGCAGCTGTTCCCGTTCAGAAGACAGCATCACGTCAACGCTTCACAGTGAGGATCATGGCCGGCCTCAAATCAGGCGAGGGCGATATGGGAATCGAGAAAGATTACTCTGAGAGCGTAGTGCTTGACCCTGCGTTAATGCTGACGAGTCTTACTACTAATACTTACGATGAGAACGAGATTCGGGCAAACTTCAATTTTGGAGTCGACATCAAGACCGTTAAGAGCTTCATCAAAGTCGAGCCTGAAGTCAGTGATCTTGAACTCGACAGCGGCTGGACTGATGAGTTCTTTACTATGCGTTCAGAGGAATTCAAGCCCCGCAGCAGATTCGTAATCACCTTCAAAAAGGGCTTCCCTGCCAAAAACGGCCTTGTCCTCAGAGAAGACATAAAGCAGTCCGTAATAATGCCCGACCTTGACTCAGAAGTAACCCTTCCGGCTTCGGGAACTTTCCTGACTGCATTCAATGACGGCTTGATCCCCATTGAACTCCGCAACGTTAAGAATTTACAGCTTGATTTGTGGCGCATGTACGAGAACAATATCCCTCATACAGTGAGCGGACGTTACAGCGAATTCAACAAGGACATAGCAAAACGGGTATTCACCAGCGAGACTAAGTTAGACCTGCCCCTCAACGAGAAGGTCAAGCGCACTATACCCATTCAGGAGATGGCAAAGGGCGAGCGCGGATTATTCCTGCTGACTGCACGAGACTTAGACAAAGAATGGTGGAGAGAAGCCGAGCAGATGATTAACCTCTCTGATATGGGAGCAACTGCCAGACTTTGGGAAGACGGTATACTTGTCTGGGTCAACACTCTCACTACAGCAAGGGGAATTGCGGATGCTGACGTAAAGATTTATTCTGACAAGAGGCAGTTAATCGCTCAGGGTAAGACGAACTCAGGCGGAGTCTTTGAGTACAATATTCCCGGCGGCAACACATGGGACAAGGACAATCAACCGGTTCTCGCAGTAATCTCTAAGACAGAAGGCTCTAACACTGATTTAACTTACGTACAGCTCTCAAGGAATTTATTGAGCCGTGAGACTTTCGACACAGCAGGCAGAGCATGGCTCAGAGAGGGCGATTTTGACGCTATAATCTTCTCACCCAGAGACATTTACAGGACGGGCGAGTCAGTAAGCTTCAAGGCAATTGTAAGAAAACCGGATGTTACGACTCCTTCTCCGTTCCCAGTGCTGTTTGTGATCCGCGATACACTTGGCCGTAAAGTCAAACAGGAGACCATGACCCTTAGTGAATCAGGAAGTGCAGTAACTGAGTTCACCCTGCCTTCTAATGCATTAACAGGAGTCTGGAAGGCTTCACTGATAATGCCCGGCAAAGAGGACTCGCCATTAACGACTTATAACTTCCATGTTGAGGACTTTGCGCCTCCTCGTATCGAAGTAACCCTGAATAATCACAATAAATTCTTCTTCCGTGATGATGTCTTCACGACTGATATTTATGCTCGCTGGCTTTTCGGAGTCGACGGAGCGGGCTTAAAATCCAGAACAAGCTGGACGGCTCGTCAGGGAGAGTTCACGCCTGCCCAAGACAGATGGAAGGGTTACTCATTCGGAGACCCTGAGAGGAAATTTTCCAGCATCAACGGCACACTTGAAGAGAGAGTCCTTGATAACTACGGAAAGGCTCAGGAGAGTTTGCCGCTCAATGATGCAGACTGGCAGGCACCGACTTTCATTAACGTTACAATGAAGACCGAAGTAATGGAAGACGGCGGACGCTGGGTGTCGAACTCAATAACGCGCCCCTATTTCCCGGCTCATTGGCTTCTGGGAATTGCTCCTACAGGTGATAAATTTGCGGTCAAGAATAATATTAAATTCAAAGTTGCTGCAATCGACCCTAACGAAGAACCTGCTAACCCTGGTGAGTTAAATGCAGAACTCTATCGCATAACCTGGAACTACAACATCGTAGAGATCGACGGCCACAAACGCTGGCAGAGCACAGAAGAGCAGACTCAGGTTCAGGAGAAGACTTTCACAGTGAAAAACGGACTCGGTGAAGTCTCATTCAGACCGGAACAGTATGGCTCTTATCTCGTCAAAATTTCTGACTCAGACGACAACGCAAGGGCAGTTTACAGGTTCTACGCGAGTGACCCAAGTTACGCAGGCAGCGGTTCGCAGTTAATTGACAGGGTAGAGATGAAACCGGAAAAGGATCTCTATAAAGTCGGCGACCAGGCAAAAATCAAGGTGAAAATCCCGTTTGAAGGCTTGCTGCTTATCACTGTAGAGAACTCGAAATTAATCACCCGAAAGATTCAGAGAGTTAAAGAGTCCGAAATAGATTTCGAGATTCCAGTTGACAAGAACATGCTTCCCAACGCCTGGGTCTCTGCATGGTTAATCAGACCGGTTCAGGCCGATGATGCTAAGGGCTGGGCTTCTCACAGGGCGATAGGACTTACAAGGCTCAACGTTGACATTTCAGGCTTCGACTTGAACGTAGCACTCGATGCTCCTGCAAAGATTGAACCTGCAACGAAGCTCCCTGTAAAAATCAAACTCAACGGCATTTCAGAGCAGATTAACAAGCGTGCTGACGTAGCTGTAGCCCTTGTTGATGACGGAGTGTTAGGTCTGACACGCTACAAGACTCCGGATCTGTTAAATTATTTCTGGGGCAGGAAAGCCTTGAACTCTCAGGCATTTGACATTTACGACCAGTTAATCCCAGTTGAAGACAGGGCAACGGAACAGCTTCACCCTGCAGGCGACGAGGCAATGGCAGCATTAGCAGGGGACTCGAACGTCCAGAGGTTCAAGATTCTCTCACTCTTTAACGGGACTCTTACTCCTGACGACAAGGGCATAATCGAGACTGAGCTTGATATACCTGAATTCAGCGGACGAGGCAGACTCTTCGTCGTAGCAGCTTCAGGGCGTAACTTCGGCAAGGCAGAGCAGCAGGTCCAGATAGCCCGCGAGATAGTTACAGAGGCCGGACTTCCCAGATTTGCAGCACCCCGTGACTCATTCATGATCCCTGTTACGGTGTTCAACACTTCAGGGCAGAACCGCAACGTAAAAATTAATCTCACACCTGAAGGCTTGCAGCTTAGTGAGACATTTGCAGACCTGAATATTTCCGCAGGCTCTAACGCTAAATTCAACACTACTGCAACAGCACTCGGCGGAGCGGACAAGGCAAAACTCACTATAACGACATCATGGAACGAGAACGGAACAAGCCGCGAGTACTCACAGGAAATCGAGATGCCTGTACGTTCAGCATGGCCGATGATTACTCTTTCGGGTTCAGGAGTCTTTGTGAACGGAGAAACACCGGTAGAGATTCCGTTAAATGACTTTATGGGCAAAATCTTGGGAACGTTGACCCTTGCAGATACTCCTTCAGTGAATTTAAACAAGGCCGTGAATTATCTGAATCAATATCCATATGGCTGTCTTGAGCAGACGATTTCGACTGCATGGCCGTTCCTTGTTCTTCCTGACCAGGTAGCAGAGTTAGACCCTCTTGCGGTGAATGACTCAGCCGTAAAAGAGAGAATTGACGGGGCAATTAACCGCATTCAGGCAATGCAGCTCTATGATGGCTCGTTTGCAATGTGGCCCGGCAAAACAAGTCCCTACAACTGGGGCAGTGTCTACGCAGCTCACTTCTTGTTAGACGCAAGGAATCACGGAGTCGCATATCCTGAAGAGATGTTCACGGGAGTTTTAAATTGGCTTAGACAGTACTTGGCTTCAATGCCTGCTTATGAGACAAACAATGACGAAATGGACGACATGACGACAAAGGCATATGCTGTTTATGTGCTTGCCCTTTACGGTGAAAAGCCTCTCGGTTGGATTGAGTACCTGCTTGAGAACGTGAAGATGCTCCGGCCTTCGGGACAGATTTTCTTAGCAGGGGCACAGGCATTAATTGACGGAAGGGCAGACGCTCTCAGGAATTTAACGCTCGGTGCAAATTCCGTATCGTCCGGGATGACTCTCGAATCAAACGCAAGAAACGTTGCGCTGTTGCTGTCGATTTGGCTTAACGTTGAACCTCAGGCATCAGAAGTACATGAACTCGCAAACAATCTTGCAGACCTCGGCAATAAAGGCGAATGGTACAGCACTCAGGATAATTCATGGGCATTGACTGCACTGGCACGCTATAACGTTGAAGTCTCAGGGTCAAAGAGCGAACTCACAGCACGAGTAACAACAGAGACCAGCGACCACCCGTTATTGACTTACTCAAGCGGCAAGGCAGCGGCTCTCGATGTAAACGAACTTCCGAAGGCGGCTTCAGTCAAAATCGAATCCGAAGGTGACGGTCAGGGCTATTACTCGTGGAGCGTTACGGGCTTCCCTGCGACACAGCCAAAAGCCGAGCGCAAGAATTTCAGCGTTGAGTGCGTATACTTTGACGAGCAGGGCAATCGCATTGACTTTAGCCAGCCTGTAGCTCACGGGACAGTCATTCAGGTAATAATCACTGTAAGACCTTCAAGACGGGTAAATAATGTAGCATTGAATTATTTGCTTCCTGCCGGATTTGAAATAGAGAATCCCAGACTTGACGATAACAGCGAGAATGATTCGGCCACTCGCGGTATTACGAATGACATTCGCGATGACAGATTAATATTATTCTATGACTCTATCAGGGGCGAAGTTTCTTACGGTTTCAAAGTTCGTGCAGTTACCCGCGGGACTTTCAGCGTTCCGCAGATTAGCGCATTCGGTATGTATGACTCTAATATCAGATTTACCGGAGCTGCTCAACCTGACGTAGTGATTAAGTAATAAATGATTTTTATCCCCCTGAAGCAATTTCGGGGGGAATTTTTACGAGTTAATTATCTTGCCGGCCCTTGAAATCGCGATAACTTTGAAAGCTATATCTTTTCCAGAAAGATTTAACGCCTCCTGTGTCATCCTGACAAGTCCCCCGCAGCAAGGCACTTCCATACGCAATAAAGTAACGCTGCGAATGTTGTTAAGAGCAAATATCTGCGAAAGTTTCTGCGAGTAGTGAACCCTCACACGACTAAAGTCGCGTGCTTCCGAACTTCTTAATCGTCCGGACTGCCTCTCCACTATACGGTCGGAACTCAGAACTTTACCGCCTAAGCCGCAAGCTCCGCATTGAGACTAATTAGCGTGGATAAGGTGCAGGTGGTTCTCTTGATACACGAAGGTACTTTTGCCTCCATGTCCAACCTTAACGTTACCGGTAAGGATTTTAGTATTTCCCGGATAAAATATCTTGCTCCGATATTATACGATGCTGAAAGGTCACAATGATATTTTTTCCCAGTTGAGAATTTACACATACTATAGTTATCCTTGTCTCGTTCGACTTCACCACTCCCGTCGTAAGCTAGTTTTGATGTTCCCCATGCACAAATTCGGCTTATTCTCTTCCCTAATCTGTGCATCTTATGCGCTACTATTGCTTGAACGGCTTGTGCTTTCCAATGATGCAATTTTTGCTTTTTGCTTCCGCGTTTCTTCCCTTGCAAGTCTAAATGCTCAAAGATTACCACATCGACATTATAGCGCATTGCTATGTCTACGATAAATTTTGCTGTAAGATTTGCTATGTGTGTGTTAATTCCCTTGGCTCGTGCCCATAATCTCGGCGTACTTAAGGCTCCGTGCTGCTGTGCCTTCTTGATTCTGTTCAGTGCATGAGTGAGACAGTCTTTTTCTCTCGACAAATCTAAAAACTTTCTGGCAATGACAGTGCCGTCTGACTTCATTACACAGCATACACAATCGTTGTTCACTCCTAAATCTAGGCTTAATATTATTTGCCTGCTTATTTCTTTTTCCTGAAGCTTCACCTCCTCTTCATACGCAAAATCTAAGTACCAATTTTTACCTCGTCTTCGCAATGTCGGAACGCATTCTTTACGGTTCTTGCAACGCGTTTGAATATAGTCTACGTCCGTTTTCTTTAGCTCGATATTCTGCCAGTCCCATGTATTGTTAATAAAAACTTTTAGGCGAGCTGTAAATGTTCCTGTCCTCACAAAACACCCATCTCGATACATTGCAGGATATATTTTTCCGGCTTTCGGTTGTCCGGGTTCTCGGCCTTGTTGATGCTCCTGCCAATTCTCGTAATTGCTTTTATATGAGCTTACTTTGCCAATTGCTTCTTGTATTGAGGCTCGTCTAAGATAACTGGGGAATTTATGAAATTTTCTGTCGAAATTATATTTTGCATTGAGATTATTAGCTGTTTGATGAGTTAATAATTCTATCGCTCTCAGCTTATCGAACGGAGATTGCATTTTCGATAAATATTCCCACTCAGAAAGTACAACGTCAATAAAAAAATCTGTGGCTTCTCGATATTTCTCTACTGTTGCATTGAATGCTCCATGCGTTTGACAGATTTTTACTTTGTACGTTGATATTATCTTCATGATTTACTTCTCTTTTTGCCTCTTAATATAATCTATTACTTGATGTTCGGTATTCTCTGATACTGTTGCCATGATGTACTTCCATTTTCTCACCTCGTAAGTATTGTAACATATGTGTGAAAATTTGGAACTGCCTAACTCAC
>JAFSQO010000378.1 GCA_017446645.1 Synergistaceae bacterium
AGACCTGAACGCCATGATTGCCCGTGCTGAAGAGGTCATGAATTCAAAGCTGAACCTCCCTGCTTTCGGAAGAAATATCACGAAGGGTGAAGCAGTTTACTTAATCATTAAGGCAATGGACGAGATTTAAATCATGATGAGGAAGTTTGCAGTTACTGCACTAATATTAATACTCGCAATTAATAATACAGCGTGTGCTCAGGAACAGGAATTAATCAGGCAGGACTTATGGAAGAATCCTGACGCAGTAGATTATCTTGGCGAAAACACTCTGCCGTCAAGCTACGACCTCAGACCAGAGGGCCGAGTTCCTCCCGTGAAAGACCAAGACCCCTGGGGAACGTGCTGGGCATTTGCTGCAACTGCCTCAATGGAATCTACGTACATGACTGCCCATGAATCTGCTGACATAGATTTGTCCGAGATGTTCCCTGCGTGGTTCGTCTATAAATCTCCGGGCGAGGGCAAATCATTCGGCCTGCCAAATCCCAGAAAAGATATTTTGCACCAGAGCGGGACGGCTTACCAGATTAACGCGATATTATCAAGGCTCGGAACTGTCAGCGAGGACGTTTTGCCGTATCCTTCCGGGAAATCTTCGTATCAGAAGCCCGATAAACTGCCCGAAGAATACGTTAAGACCGATATAATTCTTCAGGAAAGTTACCAGCTTGGAATGATCAAAGGCGATGCCATGATTAAGCTCGTGAAGAAGCTCATAATCACGAAGGGCGCAGTCTACGCACATTATTATTCGCGGGATTCTGTGTATCATAAAGGCGGCAGAGGCACGTCATACTTCAATAACTCGAAATCAAGCAAAAACACAAATCACGCTGTAATCCTCATTGGCTGGGACGATAATTACTCACGCGAGAACTTCAAGACCCATCCTGCTAAAAACGGCGCATGGCTGGTTCAGAACTCACGCGGGTCATCATGGGGCGATAACGGCTGCTTCTGGTTATCTTACGAGCAATATATCGACTCTGCTGCAATATTCATGGCTGAGAAAGAGTTGACACGCACAAAACATTACGGTTATGATGATTTAGGCTGCACAGGAGGTCTCGGATCCAAGAACTTTTCAGCATGGGCTGCGAACGTCTTCAGGTCAGGGGGCCATGAGCTTTTGACTGAGATAGCTTTCTACACAATGGACAATAATGCGACTTGCGAGGCATATATCTACAGACTCGGCAAAGAAAAGCCATTGAGTCCTGTTAGTGCTTCCTGTTCAGCGTCAATTCCTGAGACAAAAATAAAATTTGCCGGCTACCATAGGGTGAAACTTCCTGAAAGCCTGGAACTTAACGAGGGCGAATATTTTTCAGTAGTGATTAATATGCTGACTCCTGATTATAAATATCCAATTGCGATAGAGACTCGTACAGGGATAAATAAATCCGTGCTGGTGAATGAAAACGAAAGCTATTTTGCAATCTCAGACTCAGACTCAAAATCAGGGCCGTCAAATCTAAAATGGTATGAAGGGGTTAAGGACTTCCCGACTCCTAGAAATGCCTGCATAAAAGCCTTCACTGTTGAGATTAATAATTAATTTTTGCGCTATAATACCTGAAAATATAACTCGTTCATGATAATAAAAAATAAACAGGAGATGAATAATTTTTCATGAAAATGCTTCTTGGCCTGATGGGACTTCTCTCAGCCGTTGTACTATGTTCAGTGCTTCATATCGCAAGCAACATGTTTATCCCCCTTGTTATCGCATGGTTCATTTTGCAGGTATTAAGTCCTGTTATCAAGATCGGCAAGACCTTAAATCTAAACTCATGGCTGAACGTTATTCTTGTGTTCTCGATTCTTACGTGTTTTGGTCTGATTGCTTTCAAGTTCCTTGCTGCTCAGGTCGTGGAGTTCGGACGGGTCTATGATTTATACTCCGAAAAATTGATTGACTGGTTCGCTGGATTAATGCAGACTTTGAGCGTTCCACCTGAAGCCGTGAAGAACTTTAACTGGATGGGACTGCTTCGTGAGAATGCTACGAATATTTCGGCTCTGGTCATAGCGTTATCGAGTAAATTCGTAATGACGTTCGTGTTCTTGATGTTCATGCTGCTTGAAGCCCCTTATCTTGATGAAAAAGTTGACAAGGCTTTCGGACGCAATTCTACCAGAGTGAAAAAAATATTGGCTACAATATCCGAACAAGTAAGCAGATATTTAGGCACCCTTGCACTAATAAGCCTCGTTACAGGAGTCTTTGCATGGCTTGCTCTTACCCTTCTTGATGTCAAACTTGCAGCAGGCTGGGGGGTTCTGACATTCCTGTTAAACTTTATTCCCACTGTAGGCTCGATTATCGCGACTATTCCCCCTGTTGTTATGGCTGTGATTCAATTTTCTCCTGGATTGTTCAAGCCGTTTCTTGTGCTGGTCTCTCTTGCTGCGATTCAGATAACAATAGGAAATATAATCACTCCTAAAGTTATGGGCGATAGATTAGGCGTGAGTCCGATTGTGATATTGCTGTCGTTATTATTATGGGGAATGATCTGGGGAATTCCTGGGGCATTGCTTTCGACCCCGATAATCTCGATTATCAAGATAGTCTGCGAGAACATTGAACCGTTACGCTTCATCTCAGTGTTAATAGGCAGCGGTGAGTCCCTGAAAAAGATTCCTGCCTCAAAACTTCCTGC
>JAFSQO010000379.1 GCA_017446645.1 Synergistaceae bacterium
CAATCATCTTTATCGATGTGAGCTTTGGCTGCATACTCAGACACTTCGTAGTTGGCCGCCTCATCAACAAGATTAGCATAATCAGTTGCTGTAATGCTGCTTTTATGCGTATATCCAGTAGCATCGCCCTGACCTTCGTAAACTGCTTTGTCGGTATCAGCAAGAGCTTCATAATCTTCTGCAGTTATTGTAGTGGCTGTGTTAAGGTCATAACCCTGAGTCGGATCATTTGCGTCAGTTTGATCATAAAGAGCCTGCTGGGTACTACTGAGATTATCCCAATCATCTTGATCGATGTGAGCTTTGGCTGCGTATGTCTCATAAGAGCCCTCATAAGCTGCCTGATCTGCAGCATCAAGCTCACTATAATCACTGGGTGAGATTGATGAATTCGCTACCGAACCTTTATTGAAGCCAAGATCAAACAAGCTTTTAACGTCTGTGCCTTTTGTCGGATTATCTGATGTGCCTCCGAAACCATAAACTGACGAAACTTCCCAAGTTGCTTCTGTCGGCTTGTCAGTATTTGCGCTTACGTTAAAATTCGCTGCCGGTAAGTTATCGACTTCGACCTTGACTATGCCGTCTTCTGCGTTCTTCTCTACGTCCGTGATGACGTTCGGGTGCTTGATTGTCATGATCGTGGACTTCTGAACCTGTCCTGCTCCTGTCTGGCCGGGGTCAACGGTGATCTTGATCTTGTAGTTGCCCTCGAATGACTTTTTCTGTCCGAACTGGTCTATTTCTCTGAGTGAACCGCGAACGAATGCCTTTACGCTCAAGTTGCTTGATGAAGTAATGCCTGCTGAACTGCCGTCAAGTAAACGCTTCTTGTTGAACTGTGTAGTCTTCGCGATTCTATCTATCTGATCCTGGAGCTGGTCAATTTCCAACTGGATATAGCTGCGGTCCTGTGACGTTAAAGTGTCGTTGCTGGCCTGGACTGCAAGCTCTCTCATTCTCTGGAGCATTGAGTTCGTCTCACCGAGTGCACCTTCTGCTGTCTGGAGCATTGATGTAGCGTCCTGGGTGTTCCTGATAGCGATTTCGAGTCCGTTAATCTGTGAGCGCATTTTCTCACTGATTGCGAAACCTGCTGCGTCATCTGCTGCCGAGTTGATTCTCAGACCAGTTGAGAGCTTCTGAATTGACTTCTCCATTGCGTTATTCGTTGCGTTTAACGAGTTGTACGCTGTGAGTGCCGGTATGTTGTGATATATCCTCATAGTATATTAGCCTCCTGCAAACGGTTTTGTATATCCGTAAATTTATTATTATTATCAGATTTTATTAATTATTTTTCGCTTGTGATACAATCCTTTGCTTTGTCTATCAGGCTTCCTTGCCCCTCACGTGTTAGTTATCGGCCTCAGAGATTCAAACTTTAGCAAAAAAATTGCTCCTTCACACAATGGCGAAAGAGCAATCGTGACTCGTCCTATTTTTTCGTGAATAATTTCAGGACCAACGGCCAAGCTACCATGATATAGAAATACATAATAAACTGTCTGGCCATCTTCCCGCCGTGAGCACCGAATATGCTGGCAGTGACTCCGCCGGCTTTGTAGACGATCCAGTACAGGGGCACGAGACCAATCAAGCAAAGAATAATGCCTTTAACATTCCAGCCGGTAGGGGTGAACTTGATGAATCTGCTCTCGATTAACCATGCAAGAATCAACATTGGAAGGCCCCCTGCGTCTCCCCAGGCATCTACGGTCATCTTGACGGGGTCAACTAATAATTTGCCGTCAACGTAATCCATTGGGTAGGACTTGAAGCTTACGTAAACAAGAGTCAGGATTCCGAAAGCAGCCGAGAGAATCATGACGAGAATATCTTTTTCGGGGTGCTTGTCCAGATAAGCGAATACCCATTTGGAAATATATACAGACATAAAACCGAGTGCCAATCCAACAAGAACGTCCTGGGGCGTGTGAACTCCCAGATAATTGCGTGAAAAGCCTGTGAGTAAAATTGCACAGATCAGGATTAACCGCACAAATTTATTTTTGACACAGAAAGCAAGGGCACCATATATCGGAGTTGCCATCATAGTGTGTCCGCTTGGAAATGAGTAGCCGGTTGCTGTCTTGATTGAATCACCTGCAGGGATAACCCTCGGATCTCTCACCCAGGGACGATAGACGCAAGCAGTGAGCTTTACAACAGAGTTAATTGTGTGGCTTATCTTCAAGGCATAGAAAACGAACAAGCCTTTTTTCTTGTCAATGCACCAGTAAAGAATTGCAGGTAAAAAGAGTATTCCCCTAGTTCCGAAGGTTGATACCCATTCCATGAAAGGAGTCCAGGCATCGTTAATGCTGTTCCTGAAATCCTGAAGCCATAATAAATAAGTAATGTCCATGTTAGTTTTTACTCCTTAATCTTTGTGTCTCTTCATGAGTATTATAGCAATTCCGGCAGCAAGTGAAGCAAATACGCCTTCAAGTCCTGTGTTGCAGCCGCTTGATGATGAAGATACGGAGGAATTTCCGCCTGAATCTTTCGCGAGAACGTCTAAAGCAGCCTTAACATCAAGCAGTCCTGTACGGGAGACTTTGCCTTTTCCGTCAAGGATTTTGTATGCCTCTACTGAAGCCTTGATTTTCCCAAAAGCCGTAAAAAATGCTAGGAACGAAAACGGGTCATTGCTGAAATATTTTTCGTAAAGCAGCTCTCGTAACTC
>JAFSQO010000380.1 GCA_017446645.1 Synergistaceae bacterium
CGCTAAAGGTCTGCCGATGCCCTTAATGTTCTGAACGTCCTCAAACTTGAGTGCATTAATGCCGTGAATATTAATTCCCTCGAAAGCAGGCGGAGCATTATAAACATGACCGGGCAATATAGTTCTGAAGCGGTTTACGTCCGGGGTTGAATGTCTTGCTGCCTCGTCGATTTTGTGAGAGTCGTCAAGAATCAGGAAATTTGCAACCGGTTCAGTGATTTCGATTACCAGAAAATAATTCACGCTGACCCCTGCTGCTACTCTTCGTCTTGCTGAGAACTCTAATATTCTGTCGTTGTTGAGCTGCCTGACTTCGTAAAGTTCGCCGCCGTGAGAGAGACGACTCTTTAACGCCTCAGCCATTGGTGAACGCCCTGAAGAATTTTCGCGAAGGGCATTGATTTCTGATTGAGAGGCAAAGCAAAGTCCCGACGATCCTGAAGTCCACGAGAAGAGCAGCCAGTTTTCGCCGGAAGTCTTGAAGGCTGTCCATGATTCGCCGCCTTCTATGCGATTGACTCGCAAAGGCATGATTTTCCTCAAAGCCCCTGCGAGTCCCGTTATAAATTCCTGTCCGAATGCCATTATTTAATCACCTGAAGAGTCCGAGAATGCTGTTTTGCTGCATCTGGTTTGACTGAGCAAGCATTGCCGTATTCGTTGAAGCAAGTATCTGCATTTTCGCGAATTCCAGAATTTCCTTAGCGTAATCTATATCCCGGATATTGCTGTTTGCTTCGGTTATTGCTTCGATTTCACTCGATAGCTTTGCAATATGGTGTTCGAGCCTGTTCTCTGAACCTCCGAGGCTTGCCATCTGCATTGATACGTGATCTATGGCCTTGTCTATTACACTGATTGAACTTGCAGCACGCTCGCGGCTCATTACGTTGACGGAGTCAAGCCCCAATGCGTGAGCACTCATATCTCCGATACTCAAAATAACGTCCTCGCCTTCTCCTGCTCCTGTCTGGAAAATGCTGGAGTTATCCGACAAGTGAAGAGTTACGTCTGCTCCTGAATTGCCCGTAGTGTTCGTTATCCTGAAGGCTCCTGACGATGAGTCATAGTTCGCCTGAAGTCCCATCATAGGGTCAAGTTCAACGTCAATATTTCTGTGAATTACGCCTGAAACCCTGTTGCCTGTGGCTTTTACGTTCTGGGCAACGACTGAATTATCATGAGCGTCCGTTATCGTTAAAATATAATCCGTCTCCTGAGCTTCCTGTACAGTATTCAGTGAAAAGGCGTTGAGCAAATCCTCGCTGCCTGAGAGTGTGATTTCTCCCATCTTGCCGGTAAGTCCCGAACGAATGACAAGAGTCCCTGCGACTGAATTAAGCCCTGACTCCTGAGCGTTTGCTTCGTCCGTAAACGTTACGAATTTTGAAGCGTCATCAACGTATTTCGCCTGTCCTAAGCCCGAAGCTATGGCATTGTTCATCTTGTCTGCTACTTCAGAGAGTGTATCGTCAGCATACAGAGTTATCTTTGCCTGAGTCCCGTCGCCCTGAGTAAGCGTGAGTTCCTTGGGTTGTTCGAGCAAAAATTTTCCTTCAGAGTTCCAGAATTTATCAATGTCGCGCAGTGCCGTATCGCCCGTAGCAACTTCGCCGGACTTAATCCTGAATATGTCTGACTTCTGAGCCTGAGCCTGACCCTCTTTTGCTCTGACGTTGATGTTATAGTTCCCGTCAACTGCGTACTTTTGTCCGAACTGGTCAATCGAACGTATTCCGCCGTTGATTATCGCTTTTACTTCACTGTTATTGCTGCTCCAGAGGACGGCATTGTCTCCGCTGAGAATTTTTTTGCGGTTAAATTGGGTTGTGTTGGCGAGCCTCGTTATCTCCTTGCGTAACTCGTTAATTTCGACTTGAACATAACTTCTGTCCTGCTGGGTCAACACGTCATTGGCAGCCTGCACTGTAAGTTCGCGCATTCTGTTCATCATGCCCTGAGTCTGTTCAAGTCCCCCCAATGCTGTCTGAATCATGCTTATTCCGTCCTGGGTGTTCTGGAGGGCTTTCTCGGCACTGAATATCCGCGACCTCATTGTCTCGCTTATGGCAAGGCTGGCTGTGTTGTCAACGTCCGCTATTTTAAGGCGCATTCCAGATGATAATTTTTCGAGTGAACGCCTCATAGCAAGCGAATTCTTCTGCATTATGCGCTGTCCGAGCAATGAAGTTATATCGTGGTTCATAATAAATGACATTTTGCTTCTCACCGTCCTTAGTGTTGAATTTTTTCGTCCCTGAATAAACAGCGGGCAGCGGTTAGCGTACACACTACCCGCTAGAATATTTATGCTTTAAGATCGAGAGATTTCTTGCTTCTGCGTCTTCTCTCCCGAATCTTTATTACTATATCTATGACTTTATCGGGCGGGAACTTACGGATTATTGCCCCGTCCGAATTGTTAATCACGCTCACCTGCACCATGTCAGCTTCTTCTATCACGTCATAGCGCAAATGTCTCATTGCTCCGGCTTTGTCGAGTATTTCACTCTTTGCCTTCTGTGCCCTCTGTTCTGAGTGAGCTTCGTGTTCCTTTTTTTGAAGCAATGCCTGTTCGTCAACAATTTTCTTGCTTTCCTTACTGGGCATATCGTCACCTGAAGGGCTGCCTAATGTCTTCGTCTTCGTGATTATCTTGCGCTGACTCTCCGGTGCTGATGACTGAATAAACGCTCCTGCAGGAATATCGCTTAATTTCATGAGCCGAGCACCTGCTTCCGTGTCAGTTTTTCTTATCACGCATCACGCAATTTTGAGAACTTTACGGTATGGCTGTAACACCTAGTTTCTTCGCTAGCTTGAGGACTACTTCCTCGGACAGCTTGCTAATCTTTACTATTAAAGATAATGGTAAATTCTCTAACAGCATGTCCCTTGCGACACTTTCTCTAGTACGTTTCTCGCCGCGTTTTTCGCCTATCTTTATGCCACGTTCCTCGTTCTCTAAACCGTTCAGAGCCAGAGTCTTCTCCATATCCCACTCTGTCAAGAACATTCCTTTCACCTCTGCTTTATTGAGTATTAACAACTTCTTGATGACGAAGTTATCAGGCATTTCTGCTAACGCTGCATCTATTGCCTGTTCAAGATCGTGCGTTATCTTCTCATGCCGTCGAATCGCAGCAACGAGCCACGCATATTCTTCCATAGGTTTGCAGGTCCTCATGAGTTCTGCGTTCTTGCCGTAGTTCACGTTCAGCATCGTTACCGTTACTTCAATGTCTGACTTCCTGCCTTTGAATGCATCGCTCAACCTGAGAATCTTTTTCTCCGGCTGCTTCCCCGTTCCATTATAGAAGCAAATACACTTCGGACAATGTACGGTCTGGAGAGTCGTGCTGTACCGATTGTATTTATTCTTAGGGTCAGAGATATATTTCTCGTACAGCTTCGCAGCATAGATAAAGAAACGCATAGGCATGTTGGGATTGAACGTACTCTGATGCTCCCAAAGATGCAACTCGTCCATAATTATAAACGATACATCATTTTTCATGCCGAGATACAAGACATCTTCTATCGTGTTCAGGCGTATATCGTCAGGATTATCATAGCTCGAACCGTTTATAGCGTTATAAAGCGACAACGTCCACTCAAGTCTTTCAGGACTGCCGAATAAGAACTTGAAAACCCTGTCCTTGTGCTCTTCGTTAATGTTGGCTGCCATGCGCGCATTTCCCTCTCGTGCCGATTAAAAAAGGAGAAGAGAGTTACCTCCCTTCCCCCGTAAATTGCGTGATAATTACTTTACTAACTGACTTTAGCTTGAGCCTCTGCTTTAATTCAATCCGTCAGACCTTAACGAATAAGGCTAAGGACGTTCTGAGGCTGCTGGTTTGCCTGCGCGAGCATTGAGTTACCAGCCTGAAGCATAATGTTCAGCTTCGTGAACTCCATCATCTCTTTCGCCATGTCAGCGTCCCTGATTCTGCTTTCAGCACTCGTCAGGTTCTCGCTCGCTGTCGTCAAGCTGCTTGCGGTGTATTCGAGTCTGTTCTGGTAGGCTCCGAGTTTCGCAC
>JAFSQO010000381.1 GCA_017446645.1 Synergistaceae bacterium
CCAGTTTCATGACTACCTGAAGCCCCGTGAACTCGTTGCACGTACTGCCCTGCGTGATTTGTTCAAAGTTCTTAACCAAAAAGATAATGAGCGCGATCCGTATCTTGAGGCTGACTTGAAGGCGTTTCCATATGTTAACGGCGGTCTGTTTGCTGATGATGATATTGAGCTTCCCCAGCTTGACGGCGAACCCTTGCGAATAATCATTCAGGACATGTCAGAAGGCTTTGACTGGTCAGGAATCTCTCCGACAATTTTCGGTGCAGTTTTCGAGTCAACCCTCAACCCCGAAACCCGACACTCCGGCAAAGTGCACGATACTTCACTATAGAGAATATACATGAATTTATAGACCTGTTGTCTATTGATAAATTACAGGCAGAAGCAGAAAATTTGATAAATCAGCCTTATACAGCAACGATGACTCGGAAAGCTCGTCCTAGCCTTCTTAACAGAAATATGTTGAGATCAGATGTGAATTTGGCTATATTATTACACGGATTTAATTAGATATATATTTGATACTTATGGAGGATGATGCAAGTGAACTATAAAGTAATTGACAGAGAGACATACTATAGAAAAGGTGTGTTCCGTCACTTTTCGGAAGATTGTAAGTGCTCGACTTCTATGACGGCGAGAATGGACGTAACAGAGCTCGTTGCATATTCCAAGAGAACGGGGACAAAGTTTTATATCAACTTTCTATATATACTCTCAAAAGTTATAAATGCACGCGAAGATTACAGAATGGGGTATCTTTGTCAGACAGATGAACTGATTTGTTATGATGTGGTCAATCCTACACAGTATGTTTTTCATGAAGATACGGAAACCTGCACTCCTGTGTATACAGAATACTACGAGGACTATGAAAAGTTCTACACTGCTGCCTTGCGGGATGTTGAAGAGGCAAAGAAGACAAGAGAATACGGGCTGGATATGCTGAACCATCCAAATTGGTTCGATGCATCGTTTATATCGTGGCTTTCTTATGATTCACTAAATCTTGAGCTACCCGACGGACATCTATATTTTGCGCCAATTATCAATTGGGGAAAATACAGGGAAGAAAACGGCAGGCTTGTCATGCCTGTGACTGTCCGCCTGAATCATGCGATTGCTGATGGTTATCTGGTTGCAAACGTATTCCGCCTCTTAGAACAAGAAATTAAATCTTTTGTAGGGCTTTAATCGACAAAATCTAGTTTGCAAGGAAGCCTATGAACTGATAACAGGGAATATGTCTACAGACGATGGAAATTTAATCATTGAGGCTGAAGATTACGAAGAATTTATCAGACGCGATCCTAAATCTCAAAAATATATCAAACGTTACATGATTGTTAATGAGTTCATTAACAACATAGCCCGTTATTGCTTATGGCTTGTCGGAGTGAGTCCTAATGAACTTCGCAGTATGCCTCTTGTTATGGAACGAGTCAGGGCTTGCCGAGAAGACAGATTAAACGGTGCTCCGGATCGTCAGAAATTAGCGGATACTCCTCACTTACTCCGTGAGACTTTGAATCCTGAACGTTATTTAGCGATTCCTAAGACATCATCTGAGAAGCGTTCTTATATTCCTATAGATTGGCTTGATTCTTCTGTAATACCTGGAGATGGCTTGCTAATAGTTCCTAATGCGATGCTTTATCATTTTGGAGTCTTGACTTCGCGGGTTCATATGGCATGGGTGAGGGCTGTTGCAGGTCGTCTGAAGAGTGATTACAGATATTCTGCTACACTTGTTTATAACTGTTTTGTATGGCCGAGTCCCAGTGAAAAGCAGCGTGCAAAGATTGAGTCAACTGCGCAAAAAATTCTTGACGCAAGAAATTTATACCCTGAAAGTTCGTTTGCTGATCTTTACGATGAAGCATCAATGCCGGTAGAACTCAGGAAGGCTCATCGGGAAAATGACGAGGCAGTCTGTGAGGCTTACGGCTGGCCTAAAGACATTAGCGAGAGTGATATTGTTGCGAGGTTATTTGAACTTTATCAGAAACTTACACTATAATTTACTTTAAAAAAGAATTC
>JAFSQO010000382.1 GCA_017446645.1 Synergistaceae bacterium
CAGAAGGTTTATTAACACCCTGAGTAATCTGGTGCCCGGAAAAATCAATAACGTAGTCGCTAAAATCGATAAAATATTAATTAAATCAGGACGCACTGAGGCAACCTTAAGGGATAATACAGGGACAGCAAGAGCCGTCTGGTTCAGCGATAAATTTTTTGTGCACGAGGGAATGACTATAGCACTATCTGGTCCTGTTGAGAATAAATATTTCGTGAATGAATTCGTTAATCCTGAGTTCCAGATAATAAAGCCGCTGGATTCTATACGCATAATCGGGAAAATCATTCCTGTTTATCCTGCAAATTCTGAGATAAAGCAAACTGTTATCAGGGGAATAATACGTTCAGTGCTCGAAAATTACTCAGAAAAATGCGTGAAAGAATTCCTGCCCCAAGAAATTTTAAAACGTTTCGGTATGATGTCGAATCATGAGGCATTGCTCACCCTTCATAATCCTAAAGACAACATGACTTATATTCGGGCAAGAAACAGATTAGCCTTTGAAGAGTTATTCTTGCTGCAAACTGGAATTTTAATGCGCAGGCAAAAATTTTCAGGGAATGATAACGCAAGACCCTCAAGGATATTGACTCCCGGAAAAAGTTTTCAGGAATTCATGAATAACTTACCTTTCAAGCTGACGGATTCACAACGATTAGCGATAGATGAAATACTCGGCGATTTAGCACGTGATAAGCCAATGAACAGGCTTTTGCAGGGTGATGTAGGTTCAGGCAAGACTCTCGTAGCCTTCGCAGCCCTTCTCACTGCAGGGGATTCAGGAACTCAGGCAGCATTGATGGCTCCGACAGAAATACTTGCATGGCAGCACTACGAGAAGCTCAGAAAGAGTCTTGAGTCACTTGGCCTTAAAGCGGGCTTTTTATCGGGCAGTCTTAGCACAAGGGAAAAGCGAGGGGTCTTATGGGGAATCTCAACCGGCGAAATCGATATATTAATCGGGACTCACTCTATTTTTTCGGACGGTGTGAATTTCCGTAATCTCTCACTCGTAATCATAGACGAACAGCACAGATTCGGGGTCTTGCAGCGCGGCGGGTTAATCTCGAAAGGCAGCTCCCCTCACGTTTTGGCAATGACAGCTACACCGATCCCAAGGACGTTGCTATTGTCGCTTTACGGTGATCTGGACTCTTCGACTTTGCGTGAACTTCCGGCAGGACGCAAGGCAATTCAGACTATTATATTGCCTCAAGAGAACCTTCACGTTTTACGGGACATGATTCGCGAAAGAGTTTTAGTGAAACACGAGCAAATATACTGGGTGTGTCCATTAATTGACGAGAATGAAGAGAGCGCATTAATCTCAGTGAGTCAGGCTCATGAAAGGCTCAGGGAATTATTTCCGGAAATAAATATCGCAATGCTTCACGGCAAAATGACTCCTGAAATGAAATCACGGGTAATGCAGGACTTTGCAGAAAATAAAATCAGCTTGCTAATCTCAACAGTTATAATAGAAGTCGGCGTTGATGTTCCCAATGCCACCATGATAGTAATTCAGGATGCGGGAAATTTCGGACTTGCCCAGCTCCACCAGTTACGCGGCAGAGTTGGTCGCGGTAAGGCTCATAGTGTCTGCGTCTTACTCGAAGGGACGAACATAACACCCGAAGGCAAGGAGAGATTACAGGCAATGCAAAAGACTTCGGACGGCTTTGAGCTTGCGGAATATGATTTGAGACAGAGAGGCTCAGGCGAGATTTGCGGGACTCGTCAGCATGGCATTAATGAGTTTCGGGTTGCGGACTTAATCAGGGACGAGAAAATTTTGCTGCTGGCAAGAGACGAAGCAAGGGCGTTAATCAGGCGCGATAGGAATTTAGAGTCAGAACCGTTACTGAAGCGCGAAATACTAAGGAGGCTAGCAGGCGGGTTAGAGCTTGCAATAACATCATGACAAAAGAAGAATTTGCAGAATTACGCGAAAAGTTTTACAAGGCATTGACGAAGAAGCCTTTGACTACTCAGCAGGCTCAGGAATTTTTGGAACGCAGCAAAGTTCCCGGCAAAATCATTGACATGTTGATTCATGAAGCAGCAAACATCGGCTTGATTGATGACTTCATTTACTCAAGATTATTTATTGAAGGCCATCTGCACTGGGGCGACGCAAAAATTCTCTATGAACTCTCAGCAAGGGGAGTCTCACGCGAAAATATTAACCGAGCACTCGGCGAGTCAGAACCTGAATCACAAAGGGCGTGCGAACTCGCTCAAAGCTGGAGGGACTACGGACTTGAGGAGAGAAAAATTGCTGCCCGACTCCGAAGCAGGGGATTTACGAATCGGGCAATTAACGCGATTAAAGACTCACTCGAATAACTCTGCGATAATGTCCTTGACGTGTTCGATCTTGTGAGCCTTAACTACATTGCTCCCGCAGAAAAATAAACCAGTTTCCCAGTTTCCGACCTGAGCATCGACAAGTGCTGCTGCTATACAGAAAGTTTCTTTTGTCTTCCTGTATCTGCAATGAGTCAAACAATTTGCGAAACACGGTTTGCTTTCCACGCTGCCCTCAAGATACTTTGCTACGAAGGGATTTTTTATGGCTCTTCCGGGCAAACCTGCCGGACTGTGGATCAACACAACGTCTTCTTCTTTAGCATCGATATATGCCTGTTTGAATCTATCTGAAGCATCGCCCTCAAAAGTACACGCGAATCTAGTACCCATCTGAACGCCCTTAGCTCCCAGTGCAAAAACCCGTTCTAAATCGCCCTTGTCCCAGATTCCTCCGGCAGCAATGACTGGGATATCGCTCTTCATTTCGTCAGCTACGTACTTTACGACTTCTGGTAAGGCATTCTCAAGCCTCAACGCCGGATCATAGACTTGTTCAATCGTGGTTGCGCCTAAATGTCCTCCGGCTGTAGCAGGTTCTTCGACTACGAATGCGTCAGGAAGCCTGTTATATTTCTTCTCCCAGTGACGGGTAATCAGGCTCGCTGCCTTTGCAGAGCTTACAATGGGGACTAAAGCAACATCTGGGAAATCTTTCGTGTAATCCGGGAGCCTTAAAGGTAAGCCTGCGCCTGAAATTATAATATCTGCTCCGCCTTCTGCTGCTGCCTTGACCTGTCTGTCATAGTCCGTCAAAGCTACCATGCAGTTCACCGCAATAATTCCCCCTGGGCCTGCTATGCTTTTTGCCTTCTGTACGGCCTCTTTAACGACTACTTCATTTGCCTCGAAATAATTATGCTTCTCAGGGACGAACAAAGGCGAGTTATGAGCAAGTCCTACGCTCGCTATCGTGCCTATTGCTCCGAGTGCTGCAACGTGTCCGGCCAAGTTGGGGCCTGATATATCGACACCCATTCCGCCCTGAATTAACGGGTAACGCGGCTTGTACTTTCCTATTTGCAAAACTGGTATATCGCTCAATTCTATGATAACCTTCCCTTCATGTTTAAGACTTTGATGCTCTAAGACTTGTTAAATTAAATATGAAGTATATCACGCAAAGTGAAAATTTTTCTCAGCTATAAAGCATAAAAAATGAGCACATCCCTTAATGAGACATGCTCTTATATATGAAAATTTGACTCTAAGCTCTAAATGCCTGGCTCTATAGTCTATAGATAAACTCCGCGAAGTGCGAGAATATCTGCAACTCTCTTAATTGCTGCGATGTATGCCGAACGCCTCATGGTCTTATGATGCTCCTGAGAATAATTCCAAACTTTCCTGAAGTTATTCGTCATGAGGTCAACGAGCCTCGTGTTGTACTCTTCTTCAGTCCAGCCAAAGCCCTGTAAATTCTGTGCCCACTCAAAGTAAGAGCCGATAACACCGCCTGCGTTTGCCAAAAAGTCAGGAACTATGATAGCTCCTGCATCATTCAAAATCTCTTCACCTTCCGGAGTAGTAGGGCTGTTTGCTCCTTCAAGAATGTAGCGTGCCTTGACTTTATGGGCTGTGTCCTGGTTAATTACTGCCTGGAGTGCGCAGGGGAACAGGAAATCGCAATCAACGAACAATGCGTCATCAACTCCGAGCTTCTCACAGCCTTCACGCTCAAAGCCCTCAAGTTTGCGGCCTCTCTTATCTGGCTCTCTCTCAATGTACTCGAAAGCCTTGTCTATATTTATTCCCTTAGGATTATAGTAAGTGCCTGTAGTATCGCTTATTGCAACGATTGTACAGCCGTTATCGCGCAAAATCTTCGCCGTGTAGCTTCCGACATTACCGAAACCGTGAACCGAGACCTTCATTTTTTCAGGGTCAAGTCCCTTCTTGTTCATTAATTCAAGTCCGCAGGTAGCAGCTCCGCGACCTGTAGCTTCTGTACGGCCTATAGCTCCCCAGTAGTCTACGGGTTTACCGGTAAGCATTGCAGGCTCAAAATGTCCGAGCATCTTGCAAATCGTGTCCATTATCCAGACCATTTCTTGACCGCCTGTATACATATCCGGGGCCGGGACGTCGCTCCATCTGCCGATAATAGGGGCGATTCTTGCACCGTAAGTCCTTGACATTCTTTCTTTCTCACGTCGGGTCAACTTCTTGGGGTCGCAGCAAATTCCGCCTTTACCTCCGCCGTAGGGTATTCCTGCAAGGGAACATTTCCAGGTCATCAACATTGCAAGTCCTTCACATTCCTGTCCGCTGACATCAAGAGCGTAACGAATACCGCCCTTTGACGGCCCCAGAGCTGTCGAATGCTGTACCCTGTGACCATGAAAGACCTGAACAGAACCGTCTTCCATTTCGACCGGAACAGAGACATCAAGCCTGCGCTCAGGATAACTAAGCATAGAGATTAAGCCTTCATCGAGATGCATATCGTCTGCAGCGGCGTAGAAATCTCTTAATGCCGTATCAAGCAGAATGTTGTTGCACTTTCTTCTTTCTGTCATAAATAACACCTTCAAAAAAATAGTTAGACAATTTAAAATTTTTCTTCACGTTTAAAACGGTTGCAAATTCTACAGGCAAGTTTTCATTTTGTCAAATCGTGCGTGTATAATTCATGCTATAAAATTCTTTCAGGGAGCGAGTAAAATTCATGCCCAACGGAACAGAAATAAAAATTAATCATGAAGCATTAAAGACGCTCAGGGACGACATAGAGTGCAAGACAGGTTTTAGATTCGTAAAGATAGAAGACGGTGTTGCAGTCAGTGAGCTTGAACTCGAAGAAGAACACTTCAACCCTTACGGCATTCCATACGGCGGAGTCTTGTTCACAATGGCCGATGACACAGCAGGAGTCGCCTTCATCAGCGCAGGAGGCAACGGCGTTACGGTCTGCGGTCACGTTGATTACTTGAGGGGAGCGCGCAATGCCCAGAAATTAATCTGCACGGCTAAGGTCCGCAAGGCTGGCCGAAGGATTCATTATATCGACGCTGATATAGTCAACGAGAAAAATTTAGATTTATGCAGGTTCAAGTTCGTGTTCATAAATCTGGATTAGCAATATCACACGTAAATAAACGCTGTACCGTACATTATGATCTCTGCTGCGCCTGTCGTAATCTGAGGCGTAGCAATCTTCACTGCATAAACACCGTCAGCATTAAGTCTCACCGCTTCTTCCCGGAGTCTCTCTTCGGCCTTTGCAACTCCGGTCCGCAGCATGTCCGAGTAGCTTGTGAGTTCGCCCCCTATTGTGATATTTCTCACTGAAGCTAACGTATCGCGAATAAAGTTAGTGCTGATGCAGCTTATCCCGTAAATTATTCCCAAATCACGAGAACCTGACGGGGGAAAAGTGCCGGTGCTCAAGATTAAGTCTTTACTCTGCATTGTCATTGCCGTTGCCGTTTTCTTCCTGTTCTTTATGCTCTGCAAGCTGTTCTCTGAGTTCTTCGGGCTGCAATACCTGAATGTTCTCTCTGTTCTTCATAACCCAGCGTCCTATCTCGTCAAGTGAGTCAAGCCTTACGCAAAGGATTCTAGCCTCATTGTCTTCGTCATCAGGGGTCAAAGTCTGAGAAACGTCCCAAGTTATCCGCCGGACTTCATCGAGTAAGGCCGGAGCGATTCTGAGTCGGACTTCAAACTTTTTAGAGTTAAGTTGCTCATTGCGTGATAAATCATGAGTGTTGTTGTAGATAACTACTTGCCTTGAGTCAGGTTTGTCGGATTTCCATAACGGCCTGAGAATCCTAGCAAATATCGCAAGCACAAGCAATGCTATTACGAAATAAATATAAATGCTGTACTTGGCCCACCTGAATTCCCATACACTTTGCCAGGGTTTGCGGGACTCCTTATCGCTAAGTTCTGAAAGTCTCATGATCTCGTAGTGGATTTCGTCTGAATCCTTTAACCTATCGCCAAATAATTGAGGCACAAATCTTTCGGGAAGCTCGTTGATTATCCAGTGAAGGTCTTTAAGTGAGAGTTTTGACGCAGTGATTCTTGCACCGGGTGTTAATTTTCTGGACATCCAGTCAAGAATCTCAAGGGAATTCTTGTCTGGTGGGAATTTGCTCCAGATATTTCGCGGGAAAATCGAATACAAATCATAATATCTCGTTCCTGCAAGATTAATCCATTCTTTGACGGTGTCATGCTTCTCATTCTGCAAAATCCCAGTAAGAGTCCTGAAATCATGAGGCGAGGCGTTCCTGATGTTCTCCCCAAAATTTTCGAGGACGTAATCGAGTTTGTCATTGCCAAGAGTGCCGACTATGAGCGAAATTCTCTCAGCAGTCTGCATTGTCTCAGTCTCGTTGAGTCCCTCACAGAGCTTTATGATTCTGGGATCACCTGCAAATGCTTCGGCCTGCTTCTTAGTGTTGAGCAGTGTCCCGTATGACGATATTAACACTTCAGTAACATAAGGCTCCATGACTTCCCAATAGACTTCTGGCATCTCTCGGACATACATTGAGTAATTGCGTTCGTTGAGGATTTTCTGAACGTCTGACTCAGCGTTCCATGCAATCGAAGCTACGTCATATACACTCCATGCAATCATAGTCCAGCCAATAATCGGTGCTGCACCTGCTGCCAGTTTGCCTATTGAACTTGCTGCAATCTTCTTGTATATAACTGAATTCGCGAACTTTTGAGCCAAGTAGCCTGCGATTTTGCTCCTGAACATTAAGATAATCCCGCCAGCTGCAGTTGCTCCGGTTAATTTAAGGTCCGGGTATTTGTTTTCGAGTCTGCTCAGTGAGTCAGCGACTATCTTTGCGCCGTTATCCTGAGCCGAAGTGTTTTGCCTGATGTATGCACGGCTCATTGGGTTTCTGTCAGAAGCGAGGAGGACTATGCTGCCTAGCTTGTAGAAATTCTCGATTTCGTTCTGCAAGGAGTCTCCCCATTTCTCTTCCAAGTCGCGCAAGAAGTCATCATAGGGTTCTGCGAAGTTAAACGCTATAGTCTCCTGAATGTCATTGATTATGTCGCCGTAGTTAGTGCCGAGCTGTAGCCCGCGAGTCCCCCAGGTAAGTTCGCCGGTTTTGTCAGCGATTGAGTCATTGACTGTCTTCTCAAGTTTCTCTGACATTCCGAGTGCCTTCCATTGAGAACGGTAGAGTCTGAGAAAGTTATTACGGCTCTTCCTGACAGCGTCCCGGAAGTTCATGCGTTCCAGGTCAGATAAAGGCTCGCCCAATTCTGCAAGGGCTGCGTTGAAATCCTCCTCGCGCTCTGTTTCTGTCTTGTGGACGTTAATTTGTTCAGCGCAAAGTACTTCACAGGCTATGAAAAATATCACGAGAGCAGCAAGCAATAATTTTCTCATCATCTATGATTCTCCTTATTATATGAAATCTGCCAGGGTTTTCGAGAGTCCTTATCATCAATTCGTGACAGTCTCGAAATTTCATGCTCGATATACCATGAATCATAATTTACTGCAAATAATTCGGGCATAAATTTTTCTGGAAGTTCCTCGACCACCCACAACAATTTGTCTTTCTTGAGGCTGCACGCTGTCTTGCACTCTTGAGGAGTCAAGTTTTTCGCGAGTGCCTGAAAGATTCTCAGGGAGTCATTATCTTGATTGAATTTCGCCCACGCATCAATAGGCAAATAATTATAAAGCCTGTAGCATTCCTTATCACCCGCAAGTTTCAGCCAACCCAGTAAAGTATTGAGTCCCAACTCACGCAGCATTACTACAAGTTTCTCGAACTCCTGAATGTCCGCTGACTTGATATAACTCCCAAGATTTATGATTATCTCACTTAATGCATAATTATCTTCATCTGTGACGGCTTGAATCAAAGCTACACGGTCATTATAGAATCTTTGCTCAAGACTGGAAAGTCCTTCATTGAATTTTCTCATTGCCGGGGTGTTCTCAAGTTCGATTCCCCTGTTGACGTTAAGAATTAATTTCTCGTAGGCAAATATAAATGCGTCACGGACGTATGCCTCGATTCCTTCCCAGTAAATTAACGGAACCTCATTATAATACATTGAGTGATTCAGTGTGTAGAACTTCTCACGCAGGACACCTTCGGCTTCACTTGCCATTGAGTAAATATCCCAGGCACTCCAGAGCATCATAGCCAGGCCAGTCAAGGGGACTATGCTCGCGGCAATTTTCCCGGCAGCACTTCCCGTGAATTTTCGCATTAGCAATTTCGTAACGTAGGACTCTAAATACCTTCGGGCAAGCAAAATCATTCCTCCGCCGATTAACTTTGCTCCAGTCAATCTGAAGTCAGGATACTTTGCAGAGAGTTCACCGGAAATATTTTTCATGATGTCCTCGCCCCTGTCCTCTGTTACTGAGTCATAGTCGCGCCGTAAATATGCCTGAGCCATTGGGTTATTCTCAAGCTCGAAATATAGATCATAGTGATTTCTCTGGTAAAAAATTAATATCTCGCTGCGCAGCTGGTCCGCCCAAATAAGCTCGAACTCCTGAAGGAATTTCTCGTAGTCTCTCGAAAAATTGAACTCGACAGAACGCTGAATCTTGCCGATTATGTTGTTCATGTTCATGCCGAGTTGAATGCCCTTCGTGCCTGTCATTAATTTGCTGGTATTTTCCCGGAATGCAGAGTCAATTGCCTGCTTCAGCTTTGACTCCGCATTGAATACCTCCCAGCGTTTTTTGTAGAGGTTCAGGAAATTATTTTTTGCAGTTTCTAACGGTATCTTGTTCATGTCGACTTCAGCAAAAGCACCGGAGGCTATGAACGAGAGAATCAGAGCAAGAATTATTTTTCGCATTAATTCACCCTTCGCCATATTTCTTTGCGAGTCAATATACTGACTGCCCAGAAGATTCCGGATAACATGACGGCCAATGCAAACCACGCTGCTGCCTTAAGACTTTCAGCAAAATAGAGGACGTAAACGCTTCCCGTTAAGAGCGCAAGACCGTAAATCTGCCACAAAATTTTCACGCGTCTGATAAAGGCAAGGATCAACGCAAAAGTGACAATAATTACCAGTCCGCAC
>JAFSQO010000042.1 GCA_017446645.1 Synergistaceae bacterium
ATTCCTCGTGAATTTCATCTGACATTATTTCTTGTTTATCCTGCTGAAGATTTCCTGATAAGCCTCTTCGACTCCGCCCATGTCGCGCCTGAATCTGTCTTTGTCGAGTTTCTCGTTAGTCTTAGCGTCCCAGAATCTGCAAGTATCCGGTGAAATTTCGTCAGCCAAAATTATCTCGCCGTCTGGTAATCTTCCTGCTTCGATTTTGAAGTCGATTAACTTGACCCCGATTCCTGCAAAAAACTCTTTCAGGACTTCATTGACCTTGTAGGCCATCTCTCGTATCTGTGCAAGCTCCTGCTCAGTTGCTACACCGAGTGCGATTATGTGAGAGTCATTGATTAACGGGTCATTGAGGGCATCGTCCTTAAGTGAGAATTCAAGGGTCGGACACTTTAGCTCACGGCCTTCTTCGACACCATAGCGTTTTGAGAAAGAACCTGCTGCAACGTTGCGGATTATTATCTCAAGCGGAACGATCTTGACGGCCCTGACAAGAGTCTCGCGGTCACTAAGCTGCTCGACAAAATGGGTCTTGACTCCCTTGCTCTCAAGTAATGCGAACATTGCATTGCTCATCTTGTTGTTGATAATGCCCTTGCCTGTGATAGTTCCGTGCTTCAGTCCATTAAAGGCTGTAGCATCGTCCTTGTATTCGACTATAAAGTAATCGGGGCTTGATGTTGCGAAAACTTTCTTGGCCTTGCCCTCGTAGATTTGATTTAATTTCTTAACATCGTTCATGAAAAAAATCCCTTTCGTGAAAAAATAAGTGCGTTAATTATATACCAGCTGCAAAACAACGCTATAACAAATAATTACGAACAGGGATATAAGCGTGAAAAAATGAGGGCCTTGCTTTTCACAGGGTCCTCAACGATATTACTAAATTGTCAAGTGATTAATCTGCTGCCTAGTGGAGTTTCGCGGATGCAGGAGACTTACTTACTACGACAGCTTTACAACGTTAGCAGCCTGGGGTCCTTTCTCTCCCGTGACGACATCAAAAGAAACTTTCTGACCCTCATTGAGAGTCTTGAAGCCCTCGCCCTGAATTGCGCTGAAGTGTACAAAGACGTCTTTACCCTCGTCAGCGGTGATGAATCCGTACCCTTTGCTCTCGTTAAACCACTTTACGGTACCCTGTGCCATTATAAAAAAAAGCCTCCTGATAAAAAAAAGTATTTCTTATTTCTGTGCTCTTTATCTACAAAAGAGCATTTATGTTGAAAAGATTACATGTTTAATAACTTTTTGTCAAGTGCAAAAACTCCGTAAGTATTTTGCATAATCATATCTCGCGAACAAAAATAAATAAGAAGTGATATATTTTTATATAGACAGGCAATTAAATCTATAGTAAAGTTTATATTTTAATTATATTTCAAAATTTAATTAATTAGTCAGGAGCTGTTATTATCTTGAATTTAGGGAAATATCTGGATAACGTCAGAGAAAAATCGCCTCTTGTTCATAATATCACGAATTACGTTACTGTTAATGACGTAGCCAATGCTTTACTCGCCTGCGGTGCTTCTCCGATAATGGCTGACGAACCTGACGATGCGGTAGAAATCACTGCAATCTGTAATGGCTTAAATGTTAATATAGGCACGCTC
>JAFSQO010000383.1 GCA_017446645.1 Synergistaceae bacterium
ACTATAGATTTCAGCTCTTTGACGTTCTCAAGTCTGTCCTGCCAAGTTTCTGGTTCAGTTTCTTTGAGATAAGCCTTGTAATTCATCTCGTCCAGGACATAATCTACAGCCGGTCTTATCCCGGAGTCAGCCAGGTTAAGAATCGCGCACATGTGAGTAGCAAAATTTTTCACAGTCTCACCTACTGCGCCCTTGTTTGTCCAGGCTCCTCCAGCAACGAGGCTCCAGAACTCTACGGGGTCATTGACTGAGTCCTGAAACTTTATCCAGTCAGCCCAGTCATTTCGCCTTGCGGGGCCCATGCCTTTAATTGCAAAACTCGTAACTCTCTCAAGTGATGGTCTGTCCAGCGGGTTTAAAGCAAATCTCAGAATAGACAGCACGTCTTTAACTTCTTTGCGGTCATAAAAAGATACACCCCTGATAATCCTGTAGGGTATGTGTTCTTCGAGAAATTTTTGTTCGTAAACTCGGCTCATGGCGTTTTGCCTGTATAAAATCGCAATATCACTGTATTTATAGCAATAGACTCCTGTGAGCTTCTCGATTTCAGAAACGATAAAATCTGCCTCCTGAAAATCATTCTGAGCAAGCAGCGTGTAAATCTTCTCGCCCTCACCCCTTGAAGTGTGTAAATCTTTCTTGAGCCTTGCAGTATTATTGCGAATCAGGGCATTTGAACCAGTTAAGATATTTCCTGTTGATCTGTAATTCTCGTCAAGCACTATAGTCTTTGCCCCGTTGAAGTCATGCTCAAAGTTCAGGATCATTCTAAGCTCTGCGCCTCTCCAGCCATAAATTGACTGGTCAGGGTCACCGACGACATTGACTATACAGTCAGGCCCGGCGATATAACGCAGCAGCAAATACTGGGGCTTGTTCACATCCTGATACTCGTCAACTAAGAGCCATTTAATTCGTGACTGCTCGTTGAGTCTTGCGTCTTTGTCCTGCTTTAAAATCTCTAACGGCAGAATCATAAGGTCATCAAAGTCTACTGCATTTAACTCGCGCAATCTCTTTCTGTACTCTTTACCCAGCAAGTAAATATTCTCGTCGAGTTCGCTTTCACGATAATCCGGTGACCACGCCATATAGTCCCGTGCTATTAATTCGAGAACTGCGGCGGGACTGCTTTCACCGTCAGGAAAATTCATGGCCTTCATAATCTGCTGGAGCAATGCCCTTGAGTCATTCCTATCAAAGACTGCAAAGCCCTCACGAAGTCCTGCTATCTCCTGAGCTGCCTTCATGTGCCTGAACAAGAATCTCAGCCCGTAACCGTGAAATGTTCCTGCGGTGATTTTCGCTGCACTTGGCCCCGGTACGAGCGTATTAATTCGTGATTTCATTTCGCCTGCTGCCTTATTCGTAAAAGTTACGGCCATTATATTTTCAGGTCGCGCAATATTTTCGGCTGCAAGCCAAGCTATTTTATGAGTCAGGACTCTTGTCTTTCCGCTTCCTGCTCCTGCAAGAACTAACAAAGGTCCGTCAATATAAGTTACTGCCTCCTGCTGTCTTTGTGAGAGCTGAGACAGTATTTTTTTGCTTTCGTTATTCATGTTTATAAAAATCTTTCTCGACTTCGAGGCCCTCAATCGATAATTCAAGCCCCGATAAAATCTGCACACTCCTGCTTCCGCATGAAGGGCAGGTTAATTCGCTGTCTTCACGTGAGGCAACTCGTCCGCATGAATTGCATTTAAGAGTCAGCGGGATCATCATAACGGACAAGACTGCGCCTTCAGCAGGAGTATTTTTAGTAAGACCGGCAAAGACAAAGGCCATTAGTTCAGGGTTGACTTTGCGGATTCCGCCTATCTTAATAAGAATTCGCTTGACCCTGTCAAAACCGGCATTACTGCATAATTTCAGGATTGCCTTGCTTAATGAATTAGACAACGAAATTTCGTACATGCATTATTTACTCTTCGTGTACAGGAACGGCCCTGCAGATACGAAGCCAATTTGCTGATAGCCGAAAATCTGCTCAGTTGACCCTACCAGGAAATAGCCTCCTGGAGCGAGGGCATCAAAGAATTTTTTATAGAGCTTGGCTTTTGTATCGGCTGTGAAATAAATAACGACGTTGCGGCAAAGAATTAAATCAAAGCCTGCACCGAAAGCGTCATCGATCATGTTCATCTTCTTGAAGGAAACCCTGCGCTTGATGTCTGGATTTACGTCATAAGTTGCCCCGCCGTCCTTAGTCGAAAAGTACTTGGCCAAGTATTCTTTCGGGACGTTAAGCAAATTAGCCTTGCGGTAATTGCCTCTCTGTGCCGCAGCAATTGCTCCCTGGTCTACGTCAGCTGCTAAGACTGGATTCATCTGGTCGAGTCCGCAGACGCTTGATAGAATTGCGAGTGAGTAAGGTTCTTCGCCAGTTGCACAGCCTGCGCTCCAGAGTTTCAAGCGTTTTGTGCCTCTTTTCTGAATTAACTCCGGGATAATTTTGTCGCGTAACTTCCACCACTGGGAGTCATTCCTGAAAAATTCAGAGACGTTAATAGTCAGGTGATCCAAGAACTCACGGAGCTTCTTTTCGTCCTTGCTCATCATGTCATAGTACTCGTCATAGTTCCTGCAGCCCCAGCGTGACATTAATTCATGGGTTCTGCGGTGAATTTGTTCCTTGTAAGAGTTTAAATCAATCCCGATTAACTTCTTCAACTTCATTTTGAAGGTCGTATAACCGGGGGAATTATACTGAGTGCGTTCTTCCATATATGAAATTACCCTCCTATATTAAATTTTAATTAAAGTGCTGCAACAACTTCAACGGGTAACCCAAGAGTTTCTGCTATTTGTTCGACAGACAAGCTGCCTTTTTGGCGGAATTTCCTTGCAGACTCCAAAATTCCTTCGGTTCTGCCTTCTTCTTTACCCTCTTTTTTACCCTCTTTTTTACCCTCAGCTCGGGCTTTTTCACGTTCACGCCGTCTTGTTTCTGCCATGTCCTGCTCAAAACGCTGATTGAACAAATACTCTCGCACTGCTGCGGGGTTCGACCTGAAAAAATCTTCGTATTCTTTCATTTTAGCGATGATAGGATTGTTCTTTACAAGCTCTGCCATGAATTTTTCGCCTCCTATTTTGCCTAAAAAACATAAGAGCTGTTCCAATTCGTTTAATTCACCGCTGGGCTTCATGTTCAACTTTAATTTTTTGACATAACGCCTTAACAACGGTATCTCGACCATGTGAATCTCAAAGTCCCGAAAGTTACACTCACCAGTCATGAGATTAATTACTCTGTGAACAGTGTGCCATATCTCGCAATCTTTTCGGTTAAATAAATTAAAATTTACCAGACCGATAAATATTACTGGTTCGAGGGTATCATAATTCGCGCCTTTCTGTAACTGTAAGACATAATCATTTGCTGCATAGTAAAAGCTGCGTTTCATGAAAAAATCTTCCCTGCCCCTCTGAACTTCAATGTGAAACCTCCGTCCGTCTGAAGAGTGTGCATAAAAATCAAATCTAGGACCCTTCGCAGATTCTGACTCTGAATTATTTTCACGGTCAAGAAACTCTACGTCTTTAATATTTATTACAGGCTCCCCCTTAATCTTAACATGACTCAGGACAGCATTAATAAACGCTATCGTCAAATCTTTGCGCTCTGGCGAAGCAAGCAGGGACTTGAAAAATGCATCATTAAGCCTGTTGAAACGTCCCGGAATGAGATTCTTAATCTTCGAGTACTTCCTTCTCTTTTATCTTGTAGATCTCGTCGATCTTCTTGATATATTTATCAGTTATGTCCTGAACATCTTTCGTTAATTTCTTCAGGTCATCTTCAGTAATTTCTGAAGCTTTCTCCTGCTTCTTGAGGGCTTCAATTGCGTCGCGCCTGTAATTGCGGATTACGACTTTGGACTCTTCAGCCTTCTTCGCAAGCATCTTAGTCAACTCAACACGCCTTGCCTTTGTCAATTCCGGAAGGGTCAGCCTTATGACAGTTCCGTCATTTTGGGGGGTCATGCCTATGTTTGCTGCGAGTATGGCTTTCTCGATAGCTTTGAGACTTGACTTATCAAACGGGGCAATCTGAATCGACCTGCTTTCAGGTATCGTAACGTTCGCCAGCTGCTTTATTGCCGTTGGAGTCCCGTAATAATCAGCCTTAATATCGCTCACAAGTCCGGGATGAGCGCGGCCTGTCCTTATCGATAAGTACTCACTCTGCAAAAAAGCTATTGCCTTGTCCATGTTTTCTTTTAGAG
>JAFSQO010000384.1 GCA_017446645.1 Synergistaceae bacterium
TGCCTTTGAACGTGAGGGTCTCTTGAGCAGCCCAAGCAGCAGTGAAGAGTGATAATGCAATTACGAGTGCAGTTGCAAAGATTTTGCGAGTCATAAAATAATACCGCCTTTCATGAATACATTTGTGTGATATATTTTACACTCATCACGAAAACTTTTGCGCTAAAAACGTTTTGTGGTAGAATTCTACATTATTTCGCCCTGTTAAACGTTCAGGGCAATTTTTGCAATTTCACAGAAGGAGTCCTGAATACATAAAATGAGAACAGAATTGCTTGGTCAGGAAAAAAATATAGTAACGATAAAACTTGAAATCGAAGCCGGCGAGTTCACCAAAGCCCTTAACAAGACACTAAGCGAGTTATCAACTAAGGCCAATATACCGGGTTTTAGAAAAGGCAAGACCCCCCGTAAGATTCTCGAAATGCGTTTCGGACGCGATGCAATCTACAACGAAGCACTCGAAAAGCTCATGCCCGACTATATCAGGCAGATAGTAGACGATTATGATCTTGACCCAATCGAGACCCCGACCCTTGACGTAAAGGACAGGATAGAAGAAGGCAAAGATGTTCATTGCGAGATAGTCTTTGAGGTCCGCCCCGAAGTTGAGCTGCCCGAAATTGACGGACTCGAAATCGAGAAGGTCATCACTGAAGTAAATGACGAAGCAGTAGACAGTCTGGAGAAGCGCATAAGACTTCAGATGGCAGATATTAAGCCCGTTGAAAGGCCAGTTAATGACGGCGACATAGTTGACGTTGAGCTGCTGATAAGAACTCTCAATGATGATGGCTCAGAAGCCCCTGAGTCAGACCAGCCCAGACCTGAAGCTACTCATGAGAAGATAGATCTCTCAGACCAGACGATAAGGCAGCAGGTTCGCGAGGCATTAGTCGGCAAGTCCAAGGGTGATGAGGTCTTCGCAAGTTTTGATGTCGAAGCAGGACACGGCGACAGGGCACTCGCTGGCAAGAAAGTCAGCTACAAGATGAAAATTGAGAACGTCTCAGAGTATATTCTTCCGGAAGTGAACGAGGATTTTTACAAGAAAGTTTTCGGACCGGACACTGAGATTAAAGACGTTGCAGCCTTCAGAGAAAGACTCAGACAGGACATCACCGGCGAGGTCGAAGAAGAGAACAGGCGCGACTTACAGGACAGGACAGTAGAGCTTGTTGCAGGGAAGTCAAAAGTCGAGATCCCCGATAAGTTCATCGAGCGTCAGATTCATGCAATGAGACATGAAGACGAACACTGGGCAAAAAATAACGGCATCACTGTAGAGCAGGCTTACGGTCTAGACACAGAAGAAGGCAGAAACGGCTACGAAAAACTTTTACGCGACAGGGCAGTTGCAGCAGTCAAGAACGTTTTAGTCATGGACGAGGCAGCCAAAAAATACGATGTTCACCTTGAACAGGAAGATGTAGAAGCAGAGTTTGAACGCCGTGCAAAACAGTTGAACGTCAGTAAGGGCTTTGTTGCAAAATTTTTCTATGAGAATAAGCAGCAGCTTGACAGGCTCACGGACGAATTACGCTGGTCAAAGATTGCAGATGTCCTGCTTTCTCACATGAGCGTCAAAGAAGTCAAGGAGCTTTCACAGCCCGAAGACTCGCAAAATTCACAGGAGCAAAATAATTAATGTCGTATTATATCCCATACGTAATAGAGCAGACAGGACGGGGAGAACGCAGCTATGACATATACAGCCGTCTCCTCAAAGACAGAATAATCTTTCTTGGCTCCGAAATAGTTGACGATGTAGCGAACTCAATCGTTGCGCAGTTATTATTTCTTGAGAGCGAAGACCCCGATAAAGACATAAACATCTACATAAACTCCCCAGGAGGCAGTGTTACAGCAGGGCTTGCCATTTACGACACAATGCAGTACATCAAGCCTAATGTTTCGACTATATGTGTAGGGTTAGCAGCGTCAATGGCGGCGATTTTGCTTGCAGGAGGCACTAAAGGCAAGAGGCTCGCCCTCCCTAATGCAGAAGTCATGATTCACCAGCCCTTAGGAGGAGCACGCGGACAGGCCAGCGACATCGAGATTCAGGCGAAGAATATCCTGAAGACAAAGGAACGCATGAACAAGATTCTCGCAGCACACACTGGTCAGAACATCAAGACCATAGCGAAAGACACTGACAGGGACAACTACATGACAGCAGACGAGGCCCTGAAGTATGGACTTATAGACAGGATAATCGAGGCAAGATAATGCCGGAAGACAAGAAAAAAAATAACAAGAAAAACAGCCGCTCCGATGACAGGTGCTCATTCTGCGGCAAAACACGCTCCGAAGTAACGGACATGTTTGACGGACCAGGGGGCAATGTCAGGATTTGCGACCAGTGCATTTCCCTGTGCAATATCATGATGGTCGGCAAGGACATTGATTTTTTCGCGGATCCCAGAACGAGCAAGATGACACTTGACGGCGGCTTTAATAATGCATTAGAGAACGTGAAGCCCAAAGATTTGAGCGCATATCTCGATAATTACGTGATTGGTCAGTCAGCAGCAAAGAAAGTCGTCTCGGTCGCAGTCTATAATCACTATCAGCGTGTAAAGAATAATCTCGGTCATTCCCCTGAAGTAGAACTGCAGAAGAGCAACGTCTTGCTTCTTGGCCCTACAGGTTCAGGAAAGACTTTAATTGCCCAGACTTTAGCCCGAAAGCTGAATGTTCCGTTTGCTATTGCCGATGCTACGACTTTGACCGAAGCAGGCTATGTCGGTGAAGATGTCGAGAATATCCTTGTGAGACTGCTTCAGGCTGCGGACTATGACTTACAGGCAGCAGAACGCGGCATAATCTATCTTGATGAGGTCGACAAGATTTCGCGCAAATCAGAGTCAACTTCAATAACCCGCGATGTCTCAGGTGAAGGAGTTCAGCAGGCCCTGCTCAAGATTTTAGAGGGCACAATCTCGAATATTCCCCCTAAAGGCGGACGCAAGCACCCTCATCAGGACTTTATCCAGATGAACACGGAGAATATTTTATTCATCTGCGGAGGAGCATTTGACGGTCTTGAACCAATTGTAGCAA
>JAFSQO010000043.1 GCA_017446645.1 Synergistaceae bacterium
AATGTTAAGACAGTAACCCAGATTATTTTGCCCGAACGCCTCAAGCTCCCAGTGTTTGAGACAGCTCCTGCTATCGAGGCAAAGACCATTGGGACGACTATGCAGAACATCAGGCGTATAAATATAGTCCCAAGGAATGCTATATTGCTAGCGAAGGCCGGATAAATATAGCCCGTTATTGAGCCAAGAATCATAGCTGCAATAAGTATCGTCAAAAAGAAATAATTTTTTGCTATGGATTGAGCTTTCATAATTTTATAACAAATCCTCCTGTTCAATTTTAATTTTATTCTCTTACTCTTACTATCTATAATTAATTATCACTAGCATTACATAATAAATTGACAAGAAAAAATCTGCATGTTATTATCACGTGCAAGATGAAATGAATCTTAGTGAGTATCAGATTTTACATGTGTGTAGATTTGATGCAGGTATTTGCTGGGACTTTGTTTCATTGCTACATGTAATCTAATCTCTGACATACTCAATTCCTTTGATCGTTTCATATTAACCTATCTTTATGAGAGCGAGGCCATCTTTATTATGAAAAAATTTGTTGCGTTTCTTGTTGTACTTGTAGTCATGAGTGCTTCTTGTGCTTGCTTTGCAGCCGCTAAAGACGTGAAGGACCTCAAACTGGGCTTCATTCTTGGCAGCCGTGAACATGCTTTCTATCTCCAGATTGAGAAGGGCATCGAGGCAGCAGCGAAAGAAATGGGCTTCACTGCAGTTGTCCTTGAGAGCGAACTCTCCGGAGCACTTGCTACAGAGCGTATCGAGAGCCTTATCGTTGACGGAATGGACGCTATTTCACTTGCCTGCAATGAACCAGCAGCTTGTACCAACGCAATCGAAGCAGCAGACAAAGAGGGCGTTCCCATGTTCACGTTTGACTGCACGTCTGAATTAACGAAGGTCATCAAGTGCTTTGTCGGTACTGATAACTATCAGGGCGGAGTCGTCGGAGGCGAGGCCACTATCGCACAGTTAAATGCCCTCGGTCTCAAGGAAGGCGCGACTGTCGGCATTATCGGCTATCCTGAACCCCAGAGCTGCATTGACAGAGAAAACGGCTGGATGAGTGTCATGAATGCCAAGAAGGACGAGTACAAGCTCAAGGTCGTCAACGTCGGCAACTATCAGGGACAGGCTGACATCGCCCAGAACCTCATGAGTGACGCATTAATCAGCTATCCTGACATGGCCGTAGTCTTCACAGTCGGTGACCCTGCATGTATAGGTGCCCTTGCCGCTATCAAGGCTGCCGGTGCAACGACAAAGATGATCGGATTTGACGCTAACCCCGAAGCTCACCAGGCAATTCTTGACCCGACTGACGGAAAATATTGGGTTGCAGATGTCGCCCAGAACCCCTATAAGATCGGCTACACTATTGCAGAAGAAATGGTGAAATACCTGACAAAAGGTGCTGTTGACAAGCCGGTTATCCTGATTGCTCCTTATCTTGTAGACGCTTCTAATGCAGTTGCCAGCAAGTAAGAGAAGAGAGCAAGCAAGAGTAAGGAAGGCACTAAGTAACGCGTTTATTGAAGTCAGTTAATAATCAGGTAATCATTTAATGTAATTTAGCAATAAGCATGAACTTTGTCTCGCACTTGCATTAGCTAATCTGTACGGGACAAAGTTTTTTTACAGGTTAATACTCAAGAAGAAGGGGTGACGTACGTGCAACCTGTTTTACAGGCAGTTCATATCTCAAAGGTCTTTCCCGGTGTCAAGGCTCTGACGGACATCTCGATTGACTTTTACCCCGGCGAAGTTCATGCCCTTATGGGTGAAAACGGTGCTGGGAAATCGACGTTGATAAAAATTCTTTCCGGCGTATATATCCCTACAGAGGGAGAAGTGCTTTTTAACGGCGAAAAGCTCAATTTCAAAGCTCCCCGCGATGCTTTAGATAACGGCATAGCAGTCATACATCAGGAGTTAAGCATTGCAAAAGACTTGACTGTAGCAGAAAACATTTTTCTTGGTGACGAGAGGGTAAATGGCATCTTTCTCGACAACAGCAAAATGATTGAACGCACAGAAGAGCTTCTTCGTTACATGAAGATGGACGAGATTATTCATGCAAATGACGTAGCAAGAGACCTTACAGCAGCCCAGCAGCAAATGGTCGAGATTGCCAGGGTCATAAACAAGAATGCAAAAGTTGTAATCATGGACGAGCCAACTTCATCTTTGTCAGATCATGAAATCAATGCGCTGTTCGAGCAGATCCGAGTATTCAAAGAAAAGAATGTAGCAGTTATTTATATCAGCCATAGACTGAAAGAAATCTTCGAGATCTGTGACCGTGCGACAGTTCTGCGTGACGGCTGCTTTGTGAGGACGGACAAAATCAGCGAAATCAGCGAGCATGATTTAGTCGCAAGCATGGTAGGCCGCGAAATTCAGGATTACTTTATTCACACCGAGCATACTTTCGGCGAGGAAATGCTCAGAGTTGAAGGTCTTACCCGTAAAGGCGAGTTCGAGAACGTATCATTTACTGCCTATCGAGGGGAAATTCTGGGTATCTCCGGCCTTGTCGGTGCAGGACGTACTGAAACAATGGAAACTATATTCGGGGCAAGAATACCTGACAGCGGGCAAGTTTTCGTATCAGGGCAGCCTGTTCACTTCACCAGCCCTAAAGATGCTATTGCCAAGAAAATCGGCATGGTTACTGAAGACAGACGTACAACGGGGCTTATGTTGAGTGCAATGATTAAGGACAATGCTGTTCTGCCCAGTCTGATTTATCACATGAAGAAACTGGGCTTTGCTGATGACAAATGGATTGACGAGGTCAGCAGCGAATACAAGGATAAATTAAGGGTAAAGACCCCCAGCATTGAGACGATTATTGCGAATTTATCAGGAGGTAATCAGCAAAAAGTGGTCTTAGCTAAATGGCTGATTGCAGAGTCCCAGATTCTGATTTTGGACGAGCCAACGCGCGGTATTGACGTAAACGCAAAATCAGAGTTCTATGCCCTCATGAATAATTTCGTGGATCAGGGCGGAACGATCATCATGGTGTCTTCAGAGCTGCCGGAAGTACTTGGAGTCAGCGACAGAATCATAGTAATGTGCGAGGGTCACGTTACTGGAGAGTTGAGCAGGGAAGAGGCAACTGAGACAAAAATTATGCAGCTGGCCAGCACGGTCATTAAATGAGGTGAATGAAATGGCAGAGAGTAACTTAAACTTAAATAAAAATAACGCAATAAAAGGCTTCTTGATGAGAAACATGGTAGTCGTAATTCTCATCATGTTGATTGCAGGTTTTGGGCTTGGCACTTCCGGTAAATTCTTCAGCATGGCCAACATCGTGAACCTGACTACCCAGATGGCAATAAATGCAATGTTGTCCGCCGGACTTACTTACGTTATTATCTTAGGCGGTATCGATATTTCAGTCGGTTCGGTCGCAGCATTGGCAGGTGTTGTAAGCACAAAATTATCGCTTATGTTCCCGGAGATGAGCAACTGGGGTTCAATTCCTGTCTTAATTCTTCCGGCGATTCTTGTAGGTGTCCTTTGCGGGAGCTTTACGGGTATAATGATCAGCCGTTTCAATGTCGTAGCCATGATTGCAACTTTGGCAATGCTTACTGCAGCAAGGGGTCTTTGCTTTATTTTTTCAGGCGGTACGGCAGTCTCAGGAATTCCCAAGACATACAGCTTTATCGGCGCAGGACGCTGGCTCATAACAGAAGCTAAACCCACCGGCTGGATTCCAAATATAACGGTCTTTGTTATTATCATGGTCGTGATTATGCATATCTTGCTCAGTAAAACAGTATTCGGCCGTCATGTCTACGCTACCGGAAGCAATCGTCAAGTCGCTCACTTGGCCGGAATTAACACAAAGAACGTAATTTTCTGGGGTCATGTCCTTTGCAGTGTTGCAGCAGCATTAGCCGGAGTCCTGAATGCCTCGAAACTTGCATCAGGTCAGCCTGCAGCATGTGACGGCTATGAAATGTACGCAATCGCAGCTACAGTTTTGGGCGGTACAAGTCTCACAGGAGGAAGCGGTTCTGTAGGGCGTGCAATGTTCGGAGTTGCAGTTATCGCAGTAATCAATAACGGAATGAATTTAATGCACGTGAATTCTTACTGGCAGAAGGTCGTCATTGGCGCAATTATTTTATTTGCCGTTATCCTCGATATGGCTCAGAAAAAGGCGAAAAACTAATGCACTGGTTTAGTGAAGGACGGGAGTATTATGCCCGCAGGTGGTTTACAGGAATGCTGAAGGCTCATCCGGGACGCTGGCGTTTGTTTGACAGCCAAATAGCAAGCGCAACTCTGGTCTCTTCTCAGGATGTTGCAGACCGTGTTGCAGTGATTATAAGCAGCGGAGGCTCAGACGGCCCTTGGTCTCCCGGTTTTGTAGGGGCTGAACTGGCTGATGCTGTTGTCGTAGGCGCACCATTTACAGCACCCAATGCCTATGCTATTTACGAAGTAGCAAAGTCCCTTGACACAGGACGGGGCGTAATTCTCCTTTATAATAACTTTATGGGTGATTATCTCAATAACGACATGGCCGAGGAACTCCTGGCTCTTGAAGGGCACAGGGCAATTCAGATACCCGTTCATGACGATATGGGAATGGCTCGCGGTGAAGCTCGTGAATACAGGGGCGGACGTTCTGGTTCTGCGTTGATGACCCGTATCGCAGGGACAGCATCGAGGGCAGGGCTTTCACTTGATGAGATAGCTGCTCTCTTGACAAAAGCTAATTCGCGAATGTCAACACTTTGCGTCAGTGTCAATACAGAAAGCAATCTGGTAACGTTCGGCAAAGGCTTTTCTGAAGAACCTGGCTTTGAATCAGGCGAAATGGGAATGCGTGAGGCTGCTGAGGAGACTGTTAGGCTTCTCACTGAGGACCTTTCACCCAAACCTGACGAGCAAGTTCTCTTAATGGTAAATCCCTTGAGATTGGCCGGCTATGATGAGGCTTATGTTATGGGAAATTACCTGTATGATTCACTCAGTGCAAAATACCCCGTTCTGAAAATGAATGTAGGCGCGTATA
>JAFSQO010000385.1 GCA_017446645.1 Synergistaceae bacterium
ACCAACAGCATTAATCAGGGCGACAACGTCAGCGTCCTCTGGAAAGATTTATTTGACGGCGGACTGAATATTAACTTTGCCTATAAAACTTTTATATGGGATAACAAAACCCTTGAAGAGAAGGCTCACGTTCATTGCGTAATAATAGGCTTCAACGTCGGAGAACCTGACAGCCCCAAACATATTTATGACGTATCGGATGAAGGGACTGTGATTGATACTCCTGTGAATAATATTAATGCGTATCTCGTCGATGCCCCGAACGTCTTTGTCATTAACATCAGCAAGCCATTGTTCGATGTGCCATTAATGCGAATCGGTAACAAGCCAATCGATGACGGAAATTATTTATTCACCCCTTCAGAGTTTCTTGAGTTCACCAGAAGAGTGCCTCTCTCAATGAAATATTTTCATTTATGGTACGGCGGTGAAGAGTTCATTCACAACACCCCGCGCTATTGTTTATATTTGGGTAACTGCACACCTCACGAGCTTAAAAGGATGCCCGAATGCCTGAAGAGAGTCGAGGCCGTCAGAGCTTACAGACTGGCAAGCGAGAGCATTCCAACAAGAAAACTCGCTGATACCCCTACAAGATTTCATGTTGAGACATTCCCCAAGGGTGATTATATCGTGATACCTAAGACATCATCAGGGAAGAGAGAGTATATTCCTATGGGATTTCTTGACGAGTCAGTAATGTGTGCCGACAGTTTGCGAATAATTCCTGAAGGCACACTGTATCATTTCGGAGTCCTTGAGAGCCTGCCTCATATGGGGTGGGTCCGGAGAATCACAGGCCGTCTCAAGAGTGACTACAGCTACTCAATCGGAATAGACTATAACCCGTATATATGGCCGTCACCGACTGACGAGCAGCGAGCCAGGATCGAGTCAACTGCCCAGATGATTCTCGATGCAAGGGCTTTATATCCCGACAGCAATTTAGATGAACTTTACACGGACGCAATTATGCCCCTTGAGTTACGGCGCGCACATAGATTAAATGACGAAGCAGTGTGTGAGGCGTATGGCTTTGACCTGAAGAGCATGAGTGAATTCGAGATAGTGAACGAGTTAATGAGGCTGTATCATGAAATCACGGTGAATTAGGCTCTGTGCTATAATTCAGGCAATAATTGTGAAGGAGGCGTTAATCATGTACTACAAAGAGAAAGACTTCGGTAATGGTCTGAAAGTGAGATACAGGGTTTTTGACTATGATACACCTGAAGGCCGGAGAGAGTACGTTAATGCTACGTATGGTTCAGTAACTGATGAGACTTTCGTAGCACCTGCTGATTTGCCCCTTGCTGTAGAAGAAGGCTACGAAATAGCAGCAATCGATGCCCTCAGGAGATTTCAGGAGCAAATGAAGGGAGAAGATGAACGTTCAGGTTTGCGTGATTATGAAAGCGTTGCTGACTGGATAATGGAATCAAGGCGCAAGGAAGAGCTGCCATGAAAGTCATGATTGACACGAACGTGATAATTTCGGCAGTACTCAGTCCTTCAGGCAGGGCGACATTAAGGACCGTCCGATTTACAGAGCTGCCATTAATGCCGCCGTTGACTATATTCTCACGGGAGATAAAGACTTCCTGAATTCCGGGATAAAATTCCCCCGTATCGTTACCGTTCAGGAATTTCTCAGCCTTACTCCGAATCTGTCAGGGCGTGAATCTTCATGACGAAATCCGACGCTATGTTATCGTCCTCGCCGAGACCAACAAGATAAGTACTGATGTCTTCATAGCCGTTAGCTTTCAGGACATTGAGCCATGAGTCTTCATCGTCTTTGCCGGCCAAGTCGTTGTTAGCATGGTCCCCTGCAACTATCATCAGGGGTGACAGAACGAGCTTCTTGATTTCGGGGTGACGCTTTAAGTCAGCGATAACGTCAGCAATTAACGGTGCAGCTTCGACAGTACCCACAAAGAATTTGCCGTAATTCCTTTGATTTAACGCAAGCTGTAACTGTGAGTATAAGGCGTTTGCATGGTGTTTTGGGGTTCCGTGACCCATTAAGACTATAGCAGTATCTTTGTCTTGTAACTGAGACTTGAATCTTGCCGCAATGATTTCTGCCATACGTTTGCAGTCCTTGACGCTGTTGAGAAACGGAGTTCCCATAGATAAGTTCTCAAAGCCGTATTTGCTCCCCGATAAGGACCAGAATGCACTGACAACGCTGAGAATTTCGTCATACTCTTCACCGGGTATCATGTGGGTAGGCATTACGCAGACGTTCTTGAAACCTTCATCATTCAGTGCTGCAAGAGCCTGCACAGGGTTCTGAATACCTGCATTGAGTTTGCGGCGTATTATGTTGGAAGTGAACGCTAACCTGATTTCGTAATTCGGGAATTCGCTTTTTGCTGAGTTCACAAGATTATCGATTGCCTTACGTGCTTCTGGCATTGAAGTCCCGAACGAGATGATTAATATTGCGTTTTCCTTCTTGATTTCAGGAGCCTTTGTTTCTGGTTTGGCAGCTTCAGGTTCAGCAAAACATGCACCGACAAGAGCAAGCAGAATGAGTAACGTGCAAAAAAATTTGTTCATGAAAAAATCCTCCATAGAGTTATTAATGATAATATAATTATACGCGAAAAAATTTAGGGAACAAAACCCCCCTAAATCCCCCCTTCACAGGAGGGACTTGCGAGACTCCGCCCCCTGTCAAGGGCAACGACACGGGCATGTGTCGTGCGCGAAGCCGGGGAGGCCGGGAGGGGGTCTTCTCTAAGAATCAAGGGGAAGGCCGGGAGGGGGTTATATTTTGAAGAAAGAGAGAGCGAAAAATTATGACAAGAGAACAAGCACTCGAATTAGTCAAACAGCATAATCAGGAAATATCGCACATTCATCACGCCCTCGCAGTCGAAGCAGCAATGAGGCACTTTGCAGGACTCTATAACGAAGACCCTGACTTGTGGGGAATTGTCGGCATACTTCATGATATTGACTGGGAAGAGACCATGCAGACCCCTGAAAAGCACTGCCATGTTGCCCCTGAAATATTGCGTAATGCAGGCGTTGATGAGAATATCATCCGCGCTGTCCAGTCTCACGGCTGGGGAATCTGCACGGACGTTGAACCGCTCACTCAGCTGGAGAAAACTCTGTTCACGATTGATGAACTCACGGGATTAATCATCACAGCAGGACTTGTCAGACCCTCGAAATCACTTGCTGACCTTGAACTCAAATCCGTCAAGAAAAAGTGGAAAGATAAAGCCTTTGCCAGAGGAGTAAACCGCGAGATAATCAAACAAGGCGCAGAAAAGATGAATATGCCCCTCGATGACGTAATTAACGAGACCATAATTGCACTCAGACCGGTCGAAAAGTTAATCGGCATGTGATAATGTGATAATTTCTATATAACATAACAGGAGACGATATTTATGGCCATAAGAATTTTACTCGCTGATGATCACCCTTTGACCCGCTCCGGGATCGCAGAATTCGTTAAACGCGAAGACAGCTTTGAACTCGTTGCAGAAGCAGAAGACGGTACTGAGGCATGGGACATGATAGAGCAGCTTAGACCGGACGTTGCTTTGCTGGATATAAGAATGCCCGGACTTGACGGTGTCAGTGTTGCCCAGAGAGTCAAACTTGCAGGCTTGAACACTGCGATAGTCATGTTGACTTCATATGATGCCCAGCAATACGTTATTGCCTCACTAAGAGCAGGTGCGAGGGGTTTTGTGCTTAAGACAGTAAGTCCCAAGGAACTCATTACCGCAATAAATACCGTTGCTAAAGGCGGCTTGTATCTTGACCCTGAAGTTGCTTCTGTCGTGGGCAGTCAGGACTTTATCCCAGAGCAGTTATCGGCAAGGGAGCGCGAGGTGCTTTTACTTGCTGCAAAAGGCTTATCAAGCAAAGAAGTAGCCAAGAGGCTATATATCAGTGAAAGGACTGTGCAGACCCATCTGGCTTCTATATATGACAAATTAGGCTCACGCAACAAAACTGAAGCATTATTGCTCGCCTTGAAGTATGGCGTAGTTACACTCGATGAATTACTAGAGGACGATTAATTAACTTGTTCTCCGCTATAAAGAATTTTAGCTTCAGGGCGCACTTTCTGGCATTCTTATTATCTGCCCTGATTTTGCCTTCTGTTGCAGTGGTTCTCGTAGCCGTAGCAGGTTTAGTCAGTCAGGAGCGTGCTATGGAAGATGCTGTGAGTTCCTACGTTCAGGATTTGGCCGAGAGCATGGCGTATCATTTAGGCTCTGACTCAAATGCTGAAGTATGGAGCTTCTCGATGTTGAGCGAATTCACCCGTTACCCGTTCTTCTCATGGGGACCATCGATACCGGGCTGGGTTGCCCTGATCAGTCAGGACGGCAATGTCCTTGTTGCCTCACCCGGAGCAATGAATATCGCTGCAATATGGCGCAAGGATTTACCGGTCGGGAAGGCTGTCAGAGTCGAGGACAGACAAGGCTCGCACTACACCTTGGCGGTATACCCGGTTAAGGGCAGAAGCGGAGGTTATGTAATAGCTGCTGTATCATGGGCGAACTTACTCGGCGGACTTGTAGGAGTCGTCAGGATTTGGCCGTTGTTAATCATGTTGATGGCCCTGGCAAGTTTTGCTGCTATAAAATTGCTCTGGAGCAGGCTCGTTACTCCTCTTCAGGCACTTGTCGCTGAGATAGATAATATGACACTGGGCAAGAGAATCCCGGAGAAGCTCGACATGCAGACTATCCCCGAAATCGAGAGCGTTCACAGGGCATTAGTCAGGTCAGCCCATGCCACTATAGAGCGTGATAATTTGCGTAATCGCTACGTCCGCGATGTAGTCCAGGCTCAAGAACAGGAACGCATGGACATGGCGAGGGAGATTCATGACGGGCCATTGCAGGACGTTACGGCTTTGTTGCAGCAGATTCATATGACATTGCTTGACGAGTACGGCGATAATGACAGAGTCAAACGCACCGAGATTATTGCAAAGAGTGTAGTCCGGGAATTACGCGCCCTGTGTGATGAACTTGCCCCTCCCTGGATGGATCTGGGCTTAGTTGAGGCACTTACTGAATTAGCCGACAGATTGTCTCAGGTCTATGACGTTGAGATTTTCACAGACTTTGACGAGAACGCAGGCCAACTTGACATTGACAACCAGAAAATTCTTTCACTCTTGCGAATAGTTCAGGAGGCTGTATCTAATGCCGTAAGACATGGCGGTGCTAACGAGATTCACATTCAGTTAATCAGGTCTCACGGTAATATTTTGACTCTTGAAGTATTTGACAATGGCTCAGGTTTTGACGCAGAACACATTAACCACGAGACCCTCAGAGTTGAAGGCCACAGAGGACTGGCGAGCATGACCGAACGAATGAGCCTAATGGGTGGGACTCTAAAGATAGACTCTATCAAGGGCGAAGGCTCCGTAGTGATTGCCTCGTTTAAAGTGTGAAGTGTAAAGCAAGCACCGGCGGTTAAACCGGTACTCGTGAATTACATTTTGCCTCGTCTGCTGCCTTTGAGCTGCCCCTCGTTGCCGATTATCAGCGTGGCCCTGCAATCAGGGTTGCTGCATGTTGACTGGGAATTGCGGAGGGTGTTTCCG
>JAFSQO010000386.1 GCA_017446645.1 Synergistaceae bacterium
GTCTGTAAATGCTACGCTGCGGATAGAGGAAAGTGCTTCCCCAAAATTGACTCATCGAAAATCGATGTCTTATTCTTCCGAATTATTATAATATTAATATATATTTGCGTATAAAACAAATAAAAGAATTTAATACGCAATATCAGCCGTCCAAACTTCTTTCACTATGAATTATGAGCAAACACCCTCCTGTGAAAGTATTTGCTCGTATTATTTACTCAGCTAATTTTTTGCTGCCTTTTTACGCTCTGTTGCAGCTGCCGATTACATGCATTCTTTCGATTACGTAGCGCGTTACTTCGGACATTCCTAAAGCTCCGTATTTCTTTGGGTCAAAGCCTTCGGGACTGCCCTTCATGTACTCTTTTACGCCGTTAGTGAACGCTATTCGCAAATCCGTAGCATAATTTACTTTGCAAATTCCCAAGCCTATGCTTTTAATGACTTGCTCGTCCGGGACTCCTGATGTTCCGTGAAGGACAAGAGGCACACTTACGAGTTCGTGAATTTTGCTCAAAACGTCAAAATTTATCTGAGGCGTTCCCTTATAGATTCCGTGAGCCGTCCCAATTCCTACAGCAAGAGAGTCGCACTCTGTACGTTCGACAAATTCTGCTGCTTCGTCAGGGTCAGTGAATGGGTTATGAAGTCCTGTGTTGTCCAGGTCATCTTCTTTGCCTCCAACTCGGCCAAGCTCTGCTTCAACTGGGATATTGCCCGCGTGACAGACATCAACGACTGATTTTGTGAGGGCGATATTCTCCTCAAATGAGAGTTTGCTACCGTCAATCATGATAGACGTGTAACCCGTGTGAAAGGCCAGTATTGCAGTCTCGAAGCTGTTCCCGTGATCCAAGTGACAGACTACAGGAATGTTAGAACGCATTGCAGCTGCCCGGATATTTGCGAAATAAAAATCTGCTCCGGCATATTTAAGAGTGCCCGGTGTCGTCTGCATTATGACAGGTGAACGGGTCTCTTCAGCAGCATTCAGGACAGCAAGAACCATCTCCATGTTCTCAACGTTGAATGCTCCTATAGCGTATTTATTTTTCTGGGCATCGAGTAAAAGTTCCCGTGATGTTACCAGCAACGTAAACTCCTCCTAAATTGAGTAATTAATTTTCACCGCGTAATTATAATCTTCAGCGCATTCTCTGACGCAATCTTTCGCAAGATCTGCAGCCCTTACTCCGAGCAAGCCTTCTCTGACCCGCTTATATTGGACAGGCATGTATTGTCTCAGCATTCCAGCAGGGATTTCATGAGAGTCAATATTCGCGAATAACTTGTTAATTGCTGCCTTAATCTCCGGCAAACTGAAATAGTATCTGCACCTGTCCGAGTAGCTGTATTTTCTCGCAAGTCTTTTCTCATAGTCCGAACCGTGATAGTGTTTCTGCCAGTTCGCAGGGCTTTCAAGCATTACTCTTTCAAGGGTCTCGATGAAGTTTGCGCGCTGACTCTCATCGTGAATTAACTCGCTCTCAATCATGCTCAGTGCAAAAAGTCCTTCACGAAGGGCAAAGGTCAATGCAGGGCCTACCTTCAGGATCGCAACTCCGTCTTCAACCATTTGCTTTAACTTTCCTGCTGACTGGTAATCAGTTGAATGACCCTCGAAGACGATATCAGGATACTTTTTGAGACACTTGCATAATTCACTGGCTGCAACTCTGTCATACTCGTGAATATCTTTATCACCGAACTCTACGCCGGGTTGTACGACAACTGCGATAACGTCCTGCCAGCGGTCAATGATGCCATGCTCTGAGAATTTGCGCCTGTAAGTCTCAAGTGTAGCCTCAAGGTCAGCCACTTTCGTAACCTGAAGACCTGCCTCTTCTTCCTGAGTGCCTCCCGGAATTGGGACTTCTGAGCCGATTATGTAGACCGGACGCATTTCGCTGTGACCTGACTCCTGATAAGCCTTCTCGCACTCTGCAATCAGGACAGCACCGCGTTCTGCAATTACTTCATCTGATAATTTTTCGTTGACTGGATCATCAGCAAGTTTCATGCTCGTATCAATGTGAATTTTCCTGAAGCCTGCTTTGACTGCGAGCTTTACGAGTTCCCTTGCATTGCTCATAGCTTGTGACGCAGGGAGATTTGCCCAAGTCAGAGGCCCGAAATGATCTGCACCCAGAATAATTTTCTCACGGTCGAAGTTTACCCTGTCTGCAATTGCGAAAACGTAATCCCTGAAATTTTCCGGAGTCATTCCAGTATAGCCCCCGAATTGATTAATCTGGTTGGCTGTGCCTTCGATTAAGATATGCTCATCAAAACGCTTTGACTGCTCTAAAAGTGCTTCGATGACGAGTTCATTGGCCGTGCAATATGACTGAATGCCTGTCTTGATGCCTTCTTTGCGCTTCTCTATCATTGCGAGTAATGGATTTTTCATGCTAACTCTTTACCTGCCCTTCTAACTTTTTCATAAAAATAGACCGCCTGAATTTCAAATTAGACGGCCTTTTGTTTTCTTACTGCACTTCTTCGCCCCAAAGTCCCTTGTTGTTCTCTCTGGCTTCTCTCTGGAACCTCACAAATATCTCTGAGTATCTTGAGTTCGGCTGAATCGTCATGACCTGAGCATAACCCTCAAGCAGGAGCTTTGCGTTATACATCTTGGCCTTGATTGCGTCCTCGTCCTCCAAATCTGCCTTGCTGGGTTCCTCAAGCCAAACATAGGCGAGCATCCTGTTGTACCTGTCCAACGGCGACACATCGGTCTGAAGCCATACTGTTTTGCCGGTTAATTCTTTCTTAGTAAAATTGCTGGCCTCTTTCCCGTAATACTGCACGGGTTTATTCGGGTGAACTGTCTCAGGGGTATCGACTCCCAGAAATCTGACGCGTTCGTTCTTGTACTTGACTCCGTCATCAGTTATGAAAGACACTATTGCTGTATCACCGTCTACTACTCTGACTATTTCGGCCTTGTAGGTCTGGTTGCGTCGAATTTCCATGCTTTCGGCTGCATTAGGCCCTTTGTGGTAGTGATAATTGCCGTCCTTGTCATAATGCCCGCCGTTGGCATCGAGCTTTCCGGGGTGAGCAAATGCCATTGATGACACTGCAAGAACTAAGAGAACTGCGAGAATAGTTTTGCGCATATGAATCAATTCCTTTCACATAAATTATACAAATTACACTATCAGGTCATAAATTACCCTGATAAAGAATAATAATAGCACAATAAATATTACAGGTCTCACTGCTTTAGAGCCTCCCCTCTCGAAAAAGCGCGCACCGATATAATTTCCTGCTATACTGAAAAATCCTGCCGTAATCCCAACTGGCAGAATAACCCTGCCTTCGATAAGATACACTGACAAAGCCGCAATGTTAGTAGCTAGATTTATTGCCTTTGTAATCCCGTTTGCCTTCTGGACGCTGAGACGAGCTGCACCTGCCATCAGCAATAACATGAAAGTCCCTGCTCCTGGTCCGTAAAAGCCATCATAAAATCCCATACTCAAAGCTACTAGAATGCAGATTATGTAGACTCGTGTTGTTATAGTGTCCTGAGTATCGAGTCCTTCATTTTTCAGGATATTCTGGCTCTTGAAAACGTAAAAGGCTGTAATTGGCAAGATGAAAAACATTATGACCCTCAAGATTTTCTCGTCAATCAACAATGCAGTCTTTGCTCCCAGTGATGA
>JAFSQO010000387.1 GCA_017446645.1 Synergistaceae bacterium
AGTCGCCGATTATGTCAAGATGATCCGTGCAGCCGGTATAGTAGGCATGGGAGGGGCATGTTTCCCGACACACGTGAAGTTATCGCCTCCAGCCGGAAAGGTAATCAAGTGGGTAATCGTGAATGCTGCGGAGTGTGAGCCTTATCTCTCATGTGATAATCGCTTAATGATCGAAAGCCCTGACGAGATAATACGGGGACTAGGCTATGTTCTGGAAATTTTCCCGGAAGCTCAGGGAGTTATAGCAATCGAGAACAATAAGCCCGAAGCAATTCGCATAATGACCGAACGCAACAAGAATTCACGGGTTAAAATCATGCCTCACACGGTAAAGTATCCTCAAGGTGCGGAGAAAATGCTGATTTACTCAGTAACCGGTCAGGAAATCCCCGAAGTCCCTGCTCTACCTGCTGATGTAGGCTGCATAATCCTGAACACCCGTACGACTTGGCAGATCTGCAAGACTATTGAAGAAGGCCAGCCAGTTACAGAACGAGTTATCTCAGTTACTGGTGATGCAGTGAATGAGCCGAAAAATCTTCAGGTACCATTGGGGATTTCAGTGCGTGATTTAATCAATGCCTGCGGAGGTTTCAGCGAAGAACCCCTGAAAGTCATAGCCGGCGGTCCGATGATGGGGCTTGCAATGCGTTCAATCGATGTCCCTGTAGTGAAAGGCACGTCAGGAATTCTCGCATTAACCAGCAAACTTGCCTATATCGCAGACGAAAGCGAGTGCATCAGGTGCGGTAAGTGCATAGAGAGCTGTCCCATGCATTTAGAGCCAACGTTATTAGACCATGCAGTCAGACGCAGGGATTACGCGACTTTCGAGGCTCACGGCGGATTAAACTGCATAGAGTGCGGTTCATGTGCGTATTCATGTCCGGCTTCAAGGCACTTAGTCCAGAGCTACAAGAACGGGAAGGCCCACGTCATGGCGGAAAAGCGCAAGGCAGCAGTTGCAGCTAAAGCGAAACAGGAGGCGAAATAAAATCATGAGCACAAAATTCGTAGTATCAGCATCACCGCATGTCCATTCAGAATTTACGACTAAGGGCATTATGGGCATGGTTATACTTGCATTGCTTCCTGCGGGGGTTACCGGAGTATATTTTCTTGGCCTCAGAAGCCTCGCGGTCATAGCAGCGTGTATAATAGCTTGTGTCCTGAGTGAATGGGCGTGGCAGAAATTATTGCACCGTAAGAGTACTCTTAGTGATTTATCAGCCGTAGTAACAGGTCTCTTACTTGCGTATAACTTGCCTCCTACAATTCCAATCTGGATGGCAGTTTGCGGTTCAGTCTTTGCGATTATTATAGTGAAGCAGTTTTACGGCGGAATTGGCTGCAACATCGTCAACCCTGCACTTGCAGCACGAGCTATGATGCTTATTTCCTGGCCTACAGCAATGACTACATGGACTATTAATGGCATTTCAGGAGCTACCCCGTTAGCAGCGATGAAGGCAGGTACTCAGGTCAACGTCTCAATCTGGAACATGTTTGCAGGTAACATGGCAGGCTGTATCGGCGAGACAAGCTCACTCTTGCTAATTCTCGGCGGCGCATACTTAATCTGGGAAGGAGTAATTTCTTGGAGAATTCCCGTTGTCTATATCGCTACGGCAGCAATACTCGCGGCACTCTTCAATCACGGTGGAGCAGCATTGCCCCTTCACGAGATTTTGACCGGAGGCTTGTTAATTGGCGCGTTCTTCATGGCAACGGATTACACGACTTCACCCATGACAGCAAAAGGCCAGTATATCTATGCATTCGGCTGCGGGTTACTCACTGCATTAATCAGAACATGGGGCGGTTATCCTGAAGGCGTTTCTTTCTCGATATTAATCATGAACGTAGCAGTGCCCTTAATTGACCAGTACACAGAACCCAGAACTCTCGGAGCACCTAAGAGCAATTTCTTTAAGAGGGGGTTGAAGTCATAATGTCAGAGAACATGAAGAAAATCATTCACTTGGGAGGCGTACTCTTTGCAGTTACAGCTGTAACAGGCTTATTGCTCGGTATAGTTCAGAATTTCACCAGCGCGGCAATCATGAAGGCAGAACAGGCAGCCCGCAATGAGGCATTTAGAGCGGTAATGCCCGACGCAGATAATTTCGAGGCAGTAAACCCGGCTCCCGATGATTTTGTCACTGATGTCCAGAAGGGAACGGGTAAATCAGGTCTTGCAGGCTGGTGCATCAGCGTGAACTCTAAAGGCTACGGCGGACTGGTCAGCTTCATAGTAGGCGTAACGAAGGACGGAGCTGTTAAAGCAATAAGCATTCTCAATCACTCCGAGACCCCCGGACTTGGTGCAAAGTCAACTGAGCCTGAATTCTACACGCAGTTCAACGATAAGGACAAATTGCCGTTAAAAGTCGTAAAGGGAGCAGCGAGCGCACCTGAAGAGATAATAGCAATCTCAGGAGCAACGATAACGTCAAATGCAGTAGTAGATGGAGTAAATGCAGCCGTCTCATACTGGGCCAAGAATTTGAAGGGAGCTGAGTAAGAATTGAGCAAGAGTAGTTTCAAAATCATTACAAACGGAATTTTGTCCGATAATCCCACGTTTGTGCAGTGCATTGGCTTGTGTCCTACGTTGGCAGTTACTACGAGCGTAGCAAACGGCTTAGGCATGGGAATAGCAGCAACATTCGTGTTAATCGCGTCAAATGCAGTAATCTCGTTATTGCGCAAAATCGTCCCTGATGAAGTCCGTATCCCGATTTTTATAGTCGTCATAGCAGGCTTCGTTACTGTAATAGAATTCTTGATGAAGGGTTTTGCTCCGGAATTAAATAAATCACTGGGAATATTTATCCCGTTAATAGTCGTCAACTGCATTATATTAGCACGAGCAGAAGCATTTGCATCTAAAAACGGCGTATTTGCTTCGATACTTGACGGCGTAGGCATGGGAGCTGGCTTTACGATTGCATTAATGTTCCTTGGTTCAATCCGTGAGATATTCGGTGCTGGTACATGGTTCGGCAATCCCGTAGTGAGCTTTGAGCCTGCAATGTTGATAGTGCTTGCCCCCGGTGGCTTTATAGTGTTGGGCTGCTGTATGGCTGCATTCAAGGCTATTCAGGCACGTGGAGGCGCGAAACCTGCTGAGGCTGGCACAGGCTGCGGCTGTTGTGCAATGGCGAAATTCTGCGGCAAGACAGAAGCAGAAAAGTCAGAATGCGAGGCGAAGTAAACCATGACAATGACTGAATTATTTTTGCTGTTCATAAGCTCTATATTTGTTCATAATATTTTGCTCTCTCGATTTCTTGGCTGTTGTCCCTTCATGGGGGTAAGCTCTAAATTAAAGACGGCTCAAGGCATGGGAGCGGCAGTAGTTTTCGTTATAGTGCTTGCTTCGTTAATGACGTGGCTGACGTATAATTATTTACTCGTTCCGTTAAATCTTGAGTATCTTTATACACTGTCATTTATTCTTGTAATTGCGGCTCTTGTCCAGTTCGTAGAGTTAGCGTTAAAGAAGCTGAACCCTACGCTCTATAAATCACTGGGAATATTTTTGCCGTTAATTACAACAAACTGCGCAGTTCTTGGTGTTGCAGTTCTGAATATGAATGAGGGTTACGGACTTGCGGCTTCACTTGTTAATGCATTAGGTTCATCACTGGGTTTCTTGCTTGCAATCTCGTTAATGGCTGGAATTCGTGAGCGTATCGAAGAGAACGAGGGCATACCTTCAGCACTCAAGGGTCTTCCAATGGCATTAATTACGGCAGGTTTGATGTCCATAGCATTTATGGGATTTACCGGCATAATAAAATAGAGTAAGAGAGTAAGGAGGCGTGAATTCAATTATGAATATAGTTCATGTAATGATAGCTCCCCTTGCCTTAATGGGAATAATGGGCGGAGTATTCGGAGCACTTCTTGCAGTGGCTTCGATAGTGTTTAGGGTTCATCAGGACGAGAGAATCAGCAAAATCCGTGCAGCATTACCCGGGGCAAACTGCGGCGGCTGCGGTTACCCAGGCTGTGACGGTTATGCTTCAGGCGTAGTGAATGACGGAGTAGCCGTGAATAAATGCTCAGTCGGAGGTGCTTCAGTAGCAGCGATAATTGCCGAAATCATGGGAGTTGATGCCGGTGCTTCTGTACCAGTGCGTGCTTTCCTGAAGTGTAAAGGCTCTAAAGAGTGTTCGCCTCGTGAGTTAATCTATGACGGAGTAAAAGATTGTGCTTCAGCTGCCACTATCCCCGGAGGTTCGCCTAACTCATGTCCCTTTGGCTGTATTGGACTCGGTACTTGTGTGAGTGTCTGCCAGTTCGGAGCACTCTCAATGGGAGAAGACGGTCTGCCTAAAGTGAACTTGTCTAAATGCGTAGGTTGCGGAGCTTGTGTAGCCGCATGTCCCAAGGGAATATTTGCTCTAGTTCCTGTAACTGCAGATGTCATAGTAGCCTGTAATTCACACTGGAAAGGCCCGGATGTCAAGAAAGTCTGTTCAGCCGGATGCATAGGCTGTACTTTGTGCGCTAAGATATGCCCTGTTCAGGCGATTGAAATGGTGAACAATCTTGCAGTGATAGACCAGGCCAAGTGCATTAAATGCGGCAAGTGTGCAGAGAAGTGTCCTGCGAAGTGCATTAAGACCGGTGAGGGCGTGAAGGTTCTCGAAAAATCAGCGTAAGCGATAATAATTTCCCTGTCTGAGCGTTTCAGTTTCATTTATTTCAGACGGGGGATTTTTTATTACCATGCAATATTGCAATTTACCTCGAAAATAGCTAGAATTGCGAGTATATTTTATGATTAGGGGGATTTCGATATGCTTCTGACGGAACGGCACGGAACGGCACGGAACGGCACGGAACGGCACGGAACGGCACAAGCTTAGGTTTGGCGTGTCTTGAGTGGCTTGAAGGTGAGAGTTCTTTTATTTTCTGGATGGTGGTATTAAATCTTACAGTGGTAACGTTTGATTTGACTTATAGGACTAATTTAAGGGACAATATTTTTATAAGACAGGTAATAATATTCACTGTTGATGTTGCGATAATTTTATTTCTTGCAGTAATCCTTGATATAATTCTTTATTTTCTGTTTCGCAGATTGAGTTTTCTTCACAAATTCGCAAAAATATTTTTCCTGATTGTAAATATTTTCATGTTTAGTATTGACCTGTTCACTATCTATCATTATCAAATACCATTGAACGTTGCAATGTTCGATATTGTAATGATGACTAATTTCAGGGAAGGCAGCGAGTTTTTACAGATGTATCTGACAGATAAAAATTTCTGGCTGTACATTCTTTTTGTTGCTGCATTAATATTCATTGCCTGGAAGTTATTTGCTCTAATCATCAGGAACAAGGCTTTATTCTGTGTCCTTATACTAGTTACTTTTTGTTACGGAGGTTTTGCAGCTATTAGGGATACTTTTTTCAGGAAGACTATTAGGAATATCGTTAACTATGTTGGGGCATCACGGCTTTATAGCATATTATCGCATAGCTACGAAGGCAGATCAGCTTATCAGAAAATGCTGAAAGAAGCTCCTCAAAATCCCATAATAACTAGAAATGACAGCTCTATCCCCTATGTTGTATTTATTCTTGGTGAGTCAACGAACAGAAAGCACATGTCGATTTACGGCTATGAGCTAAACACTACGCCAAATTTGCTTAAGCGTCAGAACGAAAACAGGCTTTATGTCTTTAACGATGTTGTCAGTGCTGGTTTTAACACATATACTTCTCTGCAGAAAATATTTACGTTTTATCGTTATGGTTATGCAAAGAACTGGTTTAACTATATGAATCTCCTCAGCATCTTAAATTCAGCGAATTATCATACAGTGTGGTTATCAAATCAGGAAAATAATGTTAATGCAGATGTAATAAGTTTTTTCCCAAAATTATGCAGAGTTAATAAATTTACGGAACTTAAAGATAACTGGGACTTTGGGACAGCGTACGATGAAGAATTATTGCCTATGCTAGATAAAGAGCTAAAGCATTTACACGAGAAAAATTTTTATCTGCTTCACCTAATGGGGACTCATGGAGCTTATAAAAAGAGATACCCTGAAGACTACGAAAAATTTTCGGCTAAGGACGAGACTGGAGGCTTTGAGGGAATTAACGAAGACCAAAAGCAAGTTCGTGCAGAATACGATAATGCAGTGCTATATAATGACTACATAATTAACGAGATAGTCGAACGCTTTGAGGACAAGAATGCAATAGTCATTTATATTTCAGATCACGGCTTGGAAATTTTTGACACGATAAATTTCAGCGGACATACCAGCAAAATTGCAAGCGGTTGCGAAATACCATTTATAATCTGGCTTTCAGAAAAGTTTGCTGCCTCGTATCCCGAAATCGAAGCACGTATTGCCTCAAGCGTCAACAAGCCTTACATGACTGATGACATGATTCACACTGTATTAGACATTATGCAAATCGAGACCCCAGAGTACGACCCAACGAAGAGCATAATAAATCCATCGTTTGACGTAACACGGCCAAGAATTTACTCAGGGCATCTTTACGACAAGGAGAAGGGTTTAATTGCAATACAGTAATATTTTTGTGAGACTCTTTAACGCCACCCGCTACTCTCTTGAAGGGCTTTATTACGCGCTTAGACACGAGCAGGCTTTCGGATATGAAGCAATAGTGTTCGTGATAATTATATTTTTCACCAGGTCATTAACTCTTGTCGGAGCATGGTGCGTTGTGATGTGCCTTGAGTTAATCAACAGCGCAGTCGAGAAGGCTTTTGACCTAATCGATAAAAATTTCAGGCAGGAAATCAAGGCCGGTAAAGATATGCTCTCATGTTCTGTATTTATTGCTGTGTGCTTTAATGTAGTCCTATGGTTCGCAATGCTGTTATAATGTAAATAAATAAGCAAGTAAAAGAATTCAACAGGAGGACATGACCCATAAAACACTCAGAGATAATTACGAACTTAAAGACGCTTGGACTTGAGGCAGGAGCCAAACCCGAAGACATTCACTCGGCCTTCAGGAAGTTAGCCCTTGAACTTCACCCTGACGTTACAGGCTCGAAAAGCGATTTCAGGTTCAGGCAGATAACCGGAGCCTATGCTGTCTTGAAGGGTCTCTCACCGGAGGAGCTGGAGGCACTTGCACCAGAGACAAAGCAGGTGATTTATAACTACGCAGAGTCAGAGGCAGACTCAAGTTCACAGGCTCAGGACACAGAACTCGATAACTCAGCAGATATTGACGCGATTCTTGACAAGTACGAGAACGAGATAAAGAATTTTTACGCTAATCACCCTAATAGCGAACAGGCAGAACTCAACGCAATATTATTCAGGCTCAAATCCCCCAATCCCGGAGTAATAAACACAGCCCTGAAACATTCCGGACATCTCGCAAATAAACCGGAATTCAGACGCGCATTATGTGAAGTCCTGAAGCGTCCTGTCATTGATGAGGGAACTGCAAAACTTGCCGGCAGTCTTCCGTTTGAGCCGTCAACGAGGAGACAGCTTGCATTAGATTCAGCCGAGAACTCAGCAAATTTTCCTGCAGGACTAATTATTAATCTAATCGGTGATGATTTTGCAGTAATGGAAAAATTTTTGTTGTTCGTCACCCCTGAAAATGCCCCGTTGATAATCAGGCGAATCCCTTCAGGTAAAGTCCCCTGTTATAGCGTCTTGCATCACCTGTTACGTTCTGACGATGAGAAGCTGCTGGTGTCCTTATTATCTGCTATGAAAATGAAATTCCCCCAGGCAGCACAGGCTCACAAGAAGCGGCTTTATGACCTTGAGCTGCATCCTTCACCGGCTGTGAGAGCATGGGCCAGGCAGCTTGGATAATTTATCCTAAAAACGCAAGAATACTCTCATTTCTATAAGTGGGAGATGAATTGCGCCAATTAGATTAGTAGTGTATAATTCGCTTCGTTGAATAACTGGAATATCTTGTTAGAATTCCGACAACAAAAGCAATAAATCAATATTAGAGTACCTGTGGGACGCAGGGAATTAACGCCTTTGGAG
>JAFSQO010000388.1 GCA_017446645.1 Synergistaceae bacterium
CGACACAGCAGGCATTAACGACTTAGGCAATTTCTGGAGCGGTACAGGTACACTCGGAGTCACAGGCCAGTACATGACAGGATTTTTCCCGGTCATGATGTTCGGATTAGTCGCCGGAGCCTTCGCAATGTACAGGACGGCAAAACCTGAGAAGAAGCAGACAGTGAAGGGTCTTTTACTTGCCGGAGCAATAGCCTCGTTCTTCACAGGAATTACTGAGCCTATAGAATTCTCGTTCATGTTCTTAGCACCTGGACTCTATCTTGTTCATGCATTATTAACCGGCTTATCGCTCGCAGTGTGTTCATATCTGCCTGTTCGATGCGGATTTAATTTCAGTGCAGGACTTGTTGACTATATCCTGAGCTTCAAGGCACCTATGGCGCAGAACCCGCTGTTAATTATCCCTATTGGACTAGTCTTTGCAGTGATTTACTATGTTGTGTTCATGTTCGTGATTAAGAAATTCGACCTCAAGACACCGGGCCGTGAAGATGACGAAGAGAACGAATATCACCACGAGACAGCAGCCAGGACTAACGGTAAGTTCACTAACATGGCAGAAATTATTCTCGAAGGCTTGGGAGGCCATGAAAACATTCAGGAATACAGTTATTGCGCAACGAGAATCAGATTAGTCGTTAGGGACCCTGAGAAAGTCGACGAGGACAAAATAAAATCATCAGGGGCAAATGGGGTATTCAGGCCGTCCAAGAACACAGTACAGGTCGTGATAGGCTTGAAAGTTCAGTTTGTCTATGACGAGCTTGTGAAGTTAATCGAATATTAGCAAATTTTTCCTGCCTCTCTGAATTTGAGTAAGGGAGGCAATTTTTATAGCCAGTCCCATCTATGGAGGAGTGTTTTTCATGAATAACTTTGCCATTAAGAATGCATTAATCTTCACGCCCGACTGCGAATTCAAAGCCGGAACCCTTCACATATCCAACGGCATAATCACTAACGAGCCTGCTCAAGACCCGCAAGTCTTAGAATCTGAAAACTTGTACATAATTCCGGGACTGACTGATATACACTTTCACGGCTGCAACGGTCATGATTTTTGTGAGGGAACTATCGAGGCCCTTGAGGCAATCACTCACTACGAAGCAATTAACGGGATCACGAGCATTTGCCCGGCTACTATGACACTGCCTGAAGGGGACTTGACCCGAATCATGAGGACAGCAAGAACTTTTCACGAGTCCAACCCTGCCCTGGCCGGTATAAATCTCGAAGGCCCTTTCATATCACCAAGCAAGCCCGGAGCACAGAATCCAGACTATATAGCTAAACCAGACCCGGACATGCTGGCGAGACTTCAGGACGTTTCAGGAGGCTTAATCAAGATCGCAGTAGTTGCCCCAGAAGTTGACGGGGGACTGGAGTTTGTTGCACAGGCCAAGAACACAGCAAGCATTTCACTCGGTCACACCGCCTGCGATTATGAAGTTGCCAGAAAGGCATTCGCACTAGGAGCAAATCACCTTACTCACACCTACAACGCAATGAACCCGATTATGCACAGAGAACCAGGCCCCGTAATCGCTGCCCTTGAGAATAAAAACGTAATGATTGAGCTAATATGTGACGGCCTTCACGTTCACCCCGCAGTAATTCGCTCTACTATGAAATTATTCGGCGATGACAGGGTTATCTTCATCAGTGACTCGACAGAAGCAACAGGCATGAAAGACGGGAATTACATGCTCGGAGGCCAGCAGATAATCAAGACAGGCAACAAGGCAACACTGACTGACGGCAAGACTTTAGCAGGAGGAGCTGCGAACTTGACGGACTGTGTGAGAATTGCAGTAAAACACATGAATATCCCGTTGGAGAGCGCGATAAAGTGTGCAAGCGTAAACCCAGCGAAGTGCATTAACTCTTCAGGCGGAGTAATAGAAGCAGGAAGACCGGCAAATCTTGCGGCACTCGACAGGGACTTGAATATCAAATGGGTAATTCAGGGCGGCAGGTTAATAGACATAACAAAGTAATTATTAAATGTGATAAGATATTAAGACATGTCAGCTTTGTTAATTCGGAGGCCTTAAGAAAAAATGCAGGAAGTCAAAAAAGTTACTACTGAAGTCGGAACAAATGAATGGCAGTTAGTTGTCTTTGTTCTTGGCGACCAGTCTTTCGCTATCAATGTGGATAAAACCAGAGAGATTTTGCGCTGGCCCGGCGTCAGGTCGATCCCTGATGCTCCCGTTGCCCTGATAGGCATTACTTCGGTGAGGGGTGAAGTCCTCCCAATGGTAGATTTGCGAATCTTCTTGGGTATCCCTCCAATTACGCCTATGGAGCAGAGCAAGGTCATAATCGCAGAGTTCAATGAGGTAAAACTCGGTTTTGTCGTTGATGCAGTCGAGAGAATCTACAGGATCAAGTCCGAAGATCTCGACGCAAGCATGACGGGCAAATATTTAGGCGACTGGATTCTCTATGTAATCAAGAGAGACTCGCGCAACGTCTTGTTGCTAGACTATGAGGCAATCGTCCAGACAATAAGCCCGCAGTTGGTCATTCAGCACTCAGGAGACCCAGGCAAGGCAATCTCAATGATGGAAGGAGTAGGACATCCGGGAGATTATCACATTATAGTTGCAGAGGACTCGCCGCTTATCCGCAAGCAGGTTGAAGATGCACTGATGGCAAGCGGATTCACTGATCTGCATATCTGTCCTGACGGTAAAGTTGCCTATGATGCAATTGTCGGCGCAGGCGAACACTGCGATTTGTTGATAACTGACGTTGAAATGCCAAGACTTGACGGACTGACTTTGACTCGAAGAATCAAAGAGAACCCTGAGACGAAAAATATCCCGGTTATAGTCTTCTCGTCGATAATGGCGAATGACATCAAGAACAAGGCAGCCAGCGTAGGCGCAAATTATCAGGTTACCAAACCCGAAATTACTCTGCTGGTTGAATGCGTAGTAAAAGTCATCCGTGAAAAACAGGACAAATCCAAATCATCAGAAGAAGCAAGCTAGTTCATGTATATGCCTTTCTGGAAGTCTGAGTTATACGTAGAGATTTCGCCCTGGTTTCCTTTCGGGAAAGATTACCAGCCTGTATCAGTGAATAGATTCTATGACGGGACTTTAAAGCAGATAGCCTCGTCATGTCTTGATTTAGACAGCGAATTCTTTTTCATGGCCTCACCTCAGACGGGGTGTGTTGGAAATCTTCCCCGTGAGAATTTCTTCAAGTACTCACCTGACGCTTTGTTGAGTCTTGGCTTCTTGATGATTTTGGGCTACTCGGATTACATGGAGCGCGCCGTCATTGCCTCACTGGGAGTGCTGGAGTCAGCTAATGGACTTTTCCCCGGCATAACATCCTGTTCATTCTGGAGTCGGGGAGTCTTTCACGGAACTGCAAAGATCATAGCCATAGCCAGTAACGAACCGTTTTTTGACTGCAGTGATTATCTCAAGGGTCTTGCAAAGGTCCTGAGTGACTCGAAACAATTTTTCAAGACCGGAGATAACGCTGCCTATTATGCTGAAAAATTCGGCTATGACAGATTTTTTATTCAATGGGAACACGACAACCCTATAGATCTCAAGGTCAGCCAGCTTCTTGCAGAGTTCGAGCTTGACGGCACAAAGGAAATCGTAGGGGCTTCGTCGGATATAGATTTCCCGCCATTTATGGGAGCTGCTGTGAGCGTGTTAGACGTGAAATGAAATGAATTAAGAACGTGAGAATAATTATAAAAGGAGTGTTGAATAACTTGGCAGACGATAAAGATTTAGACATGAACGAAGATTTTGATCTTGATTCAGGCGACGATTTGGATATTCCCAGAAGCAAGAACTCCAGCGGTGTCGATGACCTCATCGGCGAGGGAAACTCAAGGGGCTACGTTACACATGGTGACATAGAGCGTCATATTCCAGTTGAAACTTGGGATGCTGATACACTCGACAGCATTTTGACAAACCTTCAGGAGATGGGTATTGACGTTGTTGACCAGTCAGCCCTGAGCAAAATTCCCACTGGACAGGAAGCCCGCGAGGAGTTCATTCCGGCTATTGAAAGCGAAATCGGCAAACTTGACGACATTCCGCTTACTGACCCAGTCAGAATGTACTTGAGGGAAATCGGCAAAGTCTCGCTACTCACAGCAGCCGAAGAAGTTGAGCTTGCCCAGCGCATGGAGAAAGGAGACGTTACAGCAAAGCAAAGATTAATCGACGCAAATTTAAGACTCGTTGTCAGTATCGCAAAGAAATATATCGGGCGCGGTATGCTCTTTCTGGATTTGATTCAGGAGGGCAATTTAGGCTTAATCCGTGCAGTCGAAAAATTTGATTACAGACGAGGCTTCAAGTTCAGCACTTATGCTACATGGTGGATCAGACAGGCCATCACAAGAGCTATAGCAGACCAGGCAAGAACTATACGGGTTCCGGTTCATATGGTCGAGACGATTAACAAGATGGTAAGAATTTCACGCCTTCTCGTTCAGGAATTGGGACGCGAGCCTACTGACGAGGAAATAGCAAAACGCATGAATATTGAGCCTGCACGAGTCGAAGAGATCCGCAGGATTTCCCAGTTACCAGTCTCTCTTGAAACTCCAATCGGAGAAGAAGAAGACTCTCAGCTAGGAGACTTCATCGAGGACCATGATCTACCCAGTCCCGACGAGGCAGCGGCAGGACACTTGTTACATGAGCAAATCGAGGAAATGTTGAGCACCCTCTCTGACAGGGAGCGCGAGGTTCTGCATTTCAGGTTTGGTCTTGAGGACGGGCATTCGTACACACTTGAGGAGGTCGGCAAGAAATTCAACGTTACCCGCGAAAGAATCAGACAGATTGAAGCAAAGGCTCTCAGGAAGTTACGTCAGCCCAGTAAGAAATTAAAGGATTTTCTGGACTAATAAAATATCATGTCAACTAGATTTACTAAAACAGTCAAGAACGTAGAACGAGGTGTAAATCTCTCTAAGAAAGTAAAGCTCAGGTACAAACTTTTATGGGCATCGTTGTTGCTGCTCTTCTTGTTATTCTCTTGTGCCCTGTTCGTTTGGTGGCAGGAAAGGAATTTCACAGGCTCTTACTGGGACTCAGTCTGGAGCGTCCTGTTTACATTAATCGGTCAGGGTGAATTTGCTACCTCGCCTCATACTTTCTGGGGAAGGATTATAGTCTTTCTGCTTTCGATTTTCGGCGTTGCATTATTTGGCGTAGTTTTTGCGGAACTCTTGCAGAAGCTCATAAACAGCAGGATTAAAGCATTATTAGGGGAGATGATGGGAATAAATACATGCAAATTTCAAGGTCACGTGCTTCTTTGCGGTTGGAACGGGCGCGGGCCTTATCTGGTGAAAGAATTGCTGGCGGCGGGGCGTGATGTTGCTGTCATTGCCAGTGAGAGACCAAAAGATTTAAACTCGGACGTATTTTTTGTTCAGGGCAACCCTTCAGAACAGGAAGCACTCAAGCGCGGAGGAGTCCAGAACGCTCAGGGTGCGATTATACTAGGCGACCCTGTGTTCGGCAGCGATGACTCTCACACCATCTTGACGGGACTTGCTCTTGAGGCCATTGCTCCGGACGTTTACACTGTTATCGAACTTCATGACCCCCAGAACGAGAGATACGCACGCTATGCCCACGTTGATGATATTCTCTACACGGACAGCTTAATCGCGGACATCACTGCAATGTGTACTCACAACGAGGGTATTTCGGCATTCATCCGCGATATTTTATCGACTTCGGACGAGGGACACAGCTTTGCTTCGTTTGACGCACCGAAAGAATTTGCGGGCAGGAAGATTCAAGAACTCTTTGATTACTTCAAGAAGCATGACGCATTACCGATTGGGATATTGACCCCTCCGGAAGGCCCTGAGGTTCCTGTATCTGAATGGACTTCGACGGTCAACCCTTCGTCAGAGATGATTGCTACACTTCCTATGAAGGTTGTCTGCATCGTGAAGGATTAACACAAACGAGAGTCCTCCTGTAACATTCACCTTTGCAGGAGGACTTTACCGTATTTTGTGGTGGTTGACCCCCCTAAATCCCCCCTTATCAGGGCGGGACTTCACTGCATCATATTGCTCCGTACCCTGTGAAGGGGAAGGTGGGGAAGGGGTTTTCTCGAAGGGAGGACTTTACCGCTCCGAAATTAGAAATCACTTCCAGATAAACACTGCATTTACGACACATAAAACTAGCAAAAATAAAACTCATAAACCCTTGCTACAACTGCATTTACGCCCTGTTTTGGGCAAAAATTTCACGCAAATACTTGATGGATTTATCAAATACCCCTATAATGA
>JAFSQO010000044.1 GCA_017446645.1 Synergistaceae bacterium
AGATGTTGTCGCTAAAGCAGGCATCGATAAATCAGAAATTGCTGCACTAGGCATAAGCAACCAGCGCGAGACTTCGGCATGTTGGGACAGGAAGACCGGAGAGCCTCTCTATAACGCTATAGTCTGGCAGTGTTCAAGGGGTGCGCCAATCTGTGAAGAACTCGAACGTCAGGGTCATGCAGAAAAAATTCACCAGAAGACAGGCATAAAGTTATCGCCCTATTTTCCAGCAGCAAAATTAGCCTGGGTCTTTCAGAACGTTCAGGGAGTATCAGGGCGTGCAAAATCCGGTGAAATTGCTGTAGGAACTATTGACTCATGGCTCGTCTATAAATTGACTCAAGGTAAGAGACATCAGACTGATTACTCGAACGCTTCACGGACCCAGTTATTTAACATTAATTCGCTCAAATGGGACGATGAGTTACTTGCCCTGTTTGGAATTGACCCTCAGTGCATGGCCAAGATTACTGATTCTGACGGCGATTTCGGAGTTACTGATTTTGAAGGCTGGCTCGACAAACCCATACCAATTTGCGGAGTACTGGGCGACTCTCACGGGGCTTTATTCGGTCAGGGCTGCTTAAATCCCGGCATGATTAAGGCAACTTACGGGACAGGCTCCTCAGTCATGATGAACATCGGCGAGAAACCCGTACTAAATAATAGCGTTGTAACAAGTCTTGCATGGAAAATAAAAGGCAAGGTCAATTACGTCCTCGAAGGCAATATTAATTACACAGGAGCAGTAATCACCTGGCTTAAGGATGACCTGAAGATAATTGCAAGCCCCGCTGAAACAGAAGAACTTGCAAGAGCTGCAAATCCCGAAGACAGGACCTATCTTGTACCGGCATTCTCTGGACTCGGTGCGCCTTACTGGAACAGCAGAGCCAAAGCATGTATAATCGGAATGACCAGAACTACGGGCAGGAACGAAATCGTCAAGGCAGGACTTGAGTGTATCGCCTACCAGATAGCTGATATTATCGAGGCAATGAGAACCAGTGCAGGAATTACGATTAATGAATTGCGCGTTGACGGAGGGCCTACGAGAAATAAATATTTAATGCAGTTCCAAAGCGATATATTAAATATCCCCGTGAGAATCCCTGACTCAGAAGAATTATCAGGTATCGGAGCAGCTTATTGTGCTGGAATCTCATGCGGACTCTATGATGATAAAATCTTCTCGAACCTGAAGCGCATTTCTTACTCGCCTATAATGAGTCAGGATTTGCGGAACGAATTACATAACGGCTGGCGTGAAGCTGTGAAAAAATCTTAAATCTAAATCGAGGTAATTAACATGCTTAAAGGTATACCTGAAATCTTATCGCCTGATTTATTGAAGGTGCTGGCAGAAATGGGACATGGTGACAGAATCGTAATCTCTGACGGAAATTTCCCTTCTGCTTCAATGGGCAAAAACGGAGTAGTCATTCGCTGTGACGGTCATGGGGTCCCGGAACTTCTCGACGCAATTTTACAGCTCTTTCCTCTTGATACGTTCGTAGAGAAGCCTGTAACCCTCATGAAAGTTGTACCCGGTCAGGAAGTCGCAACTCCTATTTGGGACACTTACGAGGAGATTATAGCGAAGTATGACCCGCGTGGAAAGAAGGCAATTGATTTTGTCGAACGCTTTGATTTCTACGCTGAGGCAAAGAAAGCATTTGCAGTAGTTGCAACAGGTGAGCGCGCCCTTTATGCCTGTATGATCCTTCAAAAAGGTGTAATAAAGTCATGAGAGTCTTATCGTTTG
>JAFSQO010000389.1 GCA_017446645.1 Synergistaceae bacterium
GAACAAATCGCGCAAGGGCTACACACTTTCAGAAGGCAAGACGGGACACATCAAGGCTACACTTGATACGACTCTGCTGCCTTCATCAAGCGGGGCAATCTCGAACGAAAAAATTTCCGAGCCTCACTATGACTTAGGCGTTAACTCTCCTGACTCAATCTTCAGGTCATGGGGACTCGCTGGCTGTCCTTGGAAGGAAGCGTTCAAGTCTTCGTCAATAAAATATATTTTCCCGATTTGCGATGACAACTCTCTAGTCGGGATCATTGCTCTTGGTTCAGGTCAGGGCGGACGTTTGCTTGACCGTTCACAGCTTGCTTCATTGCAGTTAATCGCACAGTTTGCTGCCTATGAGTTCAGACGCTTTGAGTAATAACTTAACGCTGCTTCATCAGGGATTCACTCATGAGGACTTGATGAGGCTTGACGAAAAAATGCTGCCCGTGCTGGCCGAGGAGGTGCGGGCAGTTATCATAGATACCGTGAAGAAGAACGGCGGACATCTTGGTTCATCACTCGGAGTCGTTGAGCTGACTATAGCAATGCTCAGGAAATTCGACCCCTTTAATGACCGGATAATCTTTGACGTTGGCCACCAGTCTTACCCGTATAAAATTCTTACGGACAGATTTGACCAGTTTCACACGCTCAGGCTCAAGGACGGGATTTCAGGCTTCCCCAGACGCAGCGAGAGTCCCTGCGACCACTTCAACACGGGACACAGCAGTACGTCTATCTCGGCAGCTTTGGGATTTGCCAAGGCACGCGATTTGCTGGGTGAGAACAGACACATCATCGCATTTATCGGCGATGCTTCGTTAATAAATGGACTGGCGTTTGAGGCCCTGAATTACATTCACGAGACAAAGACAAAGCTAATCATCATTCTCAACGACAACAGGCACTCAATCAGCAACAGAGTCGGAGGTTTCTCTACGATTCTTGCGAGGCTCTCAGCTAACACGACTTACAGGAGGATCAAGAACGCAATCCGTAAATACGCAGGCGTAAGATTCAGCAAACCCCTTGAGAGAATCCGCGACCACATAAAGAATCTCGTAAAACCCAGCAACATGTTCGATGCACTTGACATAAATTACTGGGGGCCATTCGACGGTCATGACATCAAGAACACTGAAGAGATTCTGGAGCTGGCGAAAAATTATGACAGACCGGTTTTGCTGCACTTTAACACAGTGAAGGGCAAAGGACTCCCCGAAGCAGAGGCAGACCCTACGAAGTATCACCAGTTATCGCCGTCAGGTCAGGCCAAGTCACGGACATGGAGCGAGGCAGCGAGTCATATTGCAGAAGAGTTAGCCCTCAATGATCCCAGAATCGTTTGCTTTACCGCAGCAATGGTTACGGGGGTGAAACTCGAAAAATTTGCGAGTCAATTCCCTGATAGATTCTTTGATGTAGGAATAGCCGAGAGTCACATGCTCACCATGGCAGCAGGTCTTGCAGCTGGAGGAGTCAGACCTTGGGTGTTCATTTACTCGACTTTTTTACAGCGGGCAATGGATCAGTTAATGCATGATATTGCGTTACAGAATTTACCCGTTGTAATCATGGTTGACAGGGCAGGGCTTGCAGGTTCTGACGGTGATACCCATCAAGGCTTGTTAGACATTCCTTGGGGGAGGGCTGTGCCTAATCTTGAGATTTACGCGCCTTGTGATGAGGACTCACTCCGGGAAGCAATGATGATAGCTTCAAAACGTAATGGGCCGACCCTGATTCGTTATCCAAGGGGAAAGATTCCGGACAAGAATATCAGCGTATCGAGTCCAGACTTAGAGTCAGGAATCGTGAAGATTTATGACGGGACTCAGTGGGCATTGCTTGGTCATGGTGCGAGCGTTCAGACAATGATAGAGACCCGAAAACTTGCAGAACGTGAGGGTGTTGCTCTTCCTGCTGTATATGATGCAAAGAGAATCAAGCCGCTTGACATGAAGGCCCTTGATGAGATTCTGACCAGCTACAAAACCCTTGCAGTTCTCGAAGAAAATTACATGCCCGGAGGACTCGGTGAAGGAGTGGCTGCAATTATTGCCGAGAGAAATTCAGGTGTGAAATTACTGCGCTTCGGAGTCCCTGATGTCTGTGTCAAACATGCGACTCAATCAGAGCAAAGAGAACTCTACGGGCTGACACCGGAAAACATAATCAGGACATTGCTGCAATCATGAAGAACAGAGAACGACTCGATAAATTACTGCCTGAACTTGGCCTTGTAGATACGAGAAATAAAGCTCAGGCGTTAATAATGTCCGGGAAGGTCCGCGTCAATGGCCAGGTCGTAACTAAGTCCTGTGCGATGTTCTCACGTGATGACTCGATTACCCTTGATGAGTTTTCCCAATGGGCAAGCAGGGGAGCCAAGAAATTACTGCGTGCCTTTGAGGTCTTCGATATTTCTGTGAGCGATAAAATCTGTGCTGACTTCGGAGCTTCAACAGGGGGCTTCACCGATGTCTTGCTTGCTAACGGAGCCGCAAAAGTCTACGCGATTGACGTAGGTTACGGCCAGTTAATCTGGAGGCTTGCAAGTGATCCTCGTGTTATCGTAATGGACAGGACTAACGCAAGATACTTGACCCGCGAAAATTTTGCTGACGAAATAGATTTTGCTTCGTGTGATGTTTCGTTCATTTCGCTGCGGTTAATTCTGCCTGTAATTGACAGCGTAGTGAATGACAAAGATAACGGCTCTGCAGTAGTGTTAATAAAACCCCAGTTTGAGGCAGGACGCGGTAAAATCTCAAAAGGGGTAGTGCGTGACAGGGCAGTTCATTCAGAAGTCCTTGAGGGCATGATAGACTTTATAGGATACAATACTAATTTCGTAATTGCAGGGTTGACTCACTCGCCGATAACAGGGCCGGAAGGTAATATAGAATTTCTGTGCAGGCTGACCCGTGAGAAGGGCGATGATTATGTCCCTGACGTGAATAAAATTCTTGACGAGGCGTATAATTTTTTCAAGAGGTGATTTACTTTCATGAACCGTGAAGATTTTCTGGTAATATGCGCTGACGGTACGGGCGAACAGGTTATAAAAGCAATAAAGTCCGGAGCAAATCCCAACGAGATATTTTTCCCGGCTCCAGGTGTAAAGAAAAATGCTTTGGACATAGCAGTCATAATGAATAATATTGATGCAGCAATGGCCTTACTCGCTAACGGTGCAAACCCTGACGTTAGAGACCAGAAAGGCAGGACGGCTCTAATGCACGCTGTCTTAATCAGTTCCGAAATGGTGAAGACCTTGCTTGACGGCGGAGCAGACCCAAACGTAAAAGACATCAAAGGCAGGACGGCACTGGGTATGGCAGTGGCAGGGCACGATATGAGCATAGAGAGATTCATTTACGTAATGATTCAGATAAGGGGCTTCAAAGCTCAAGGCTGGGAGGATTTACTGTTTGCTGCACTGATGTCTGCTACTTACTCAAGACAGGAACAGCTCGCTACGATCCGCGAACTTCTGGCACACGAAGCTGATATTACTATTTGCGATGATCATGGAATGAACGCGGCGGCTTATGCAATGATGTCCAATGA
>JAFSQO010000390.1 GCA_017446645.1 Synergistaceae bacterium
AGGCCCTGCTTTGGGTGTCTTTATCGTCATGGTGGGACTTATGGCTGCTATCGGAGGCCCCATGAGCTGGCTGCGTCTGTCGATAATCGGAGCTGCTGCAATTGAACTTGCTGCTGCTACTAATGGTGCGACTGCTGCGGGAGTCAAGTTAGGCGGTGAAGGTTATACCCTGACGATTCTTGCTGTGTCATGGTTCGCAATGGCTTTGAACGGAGCAGGCTGGCTGGTATCAACCGGACTGTTTACCCCTTTGCTTGAGGACCTTCGCGAGAAATTCTCAGGCGGTGACATCAAGTGGCTCGGTGTTATGTCGGCTGCCTGCTCAATCGGTATCTTTGGCTATCTCAACGCTAACTCAATGGTCGCAAAAGGCCCGCAAATTAACATGGGCGTTACTTCAGCAGTCCTTGCAGGCGCAATCAGCATGATGGCTTTGGGTAAATTCGTAGTTCCCAAATATCCCAGATTAGCTGAATATTCACTCGGAATCGCAATGATAATCGGAATTCTTGCCGGTGTCATTCACGATATGATTTAAAAAGGAGGCTTTCAACATGAACGAACAGCAAGCTATGAATGCCTGGAAAAAATCCTGTATCAAAATCGGAACTCCTACGAATCTCCTTGCAGCAGCAACGGCGTTTATTCCCGTTATTTATCTCTGCATAACTTACGACTGCTGGCCAAGTCTCTCGCTCGTGTTTGAGGCGTGGCTCCTGACAGTAATTGCTTTCGGAGCGTTTTATGTAGTCGAACCGCTTTCATATTATGCATCTCTTGGAATGTCGGGTACTTATCTCAGCTTCTTATCAGGAAATATCGGAAACATGAGGGTACCCTGTGCTGCCCTTGCATTAGACGTTACGGAAAGCCAGCCCGGAACTATTCAGGCCGAAGTAGTCTCTACTATGGCTATTTGCGGTTCAATCATCACGAATCTGATAGCTACGACCTTGGCAGCATTTATCGGTACTGCAATAGTAAGTGTCCTGCCTGTTATGTTGAAAGTAGGTTTGCAGACTTATGCCTCTGCAGCAATATTCGGGGCAACGTTCGGGAATTTCGCGTTAAAGCAGCCCAAGCTCGCAGTCTTTGGTCTTGGTATCCCGTTACTTTGCAAGGTCCTTCAGAGCTATATGACCCTTCAGGCTTGGTTAATAATCGTGCTTTCAGTTTTTGGTACGGTATTCATCGCAAGGGTCTTTTACAAGCTGGAGCATAAAGCATAAGGGAAAGAAAGACCCCTCTAAATCCCCCCTTGACAGGAGGGACTTGCACATTTGCCTTTCTCCGCACCCTGTCAAGGTAAAGTCCCTAAATGGGAGTTTGTAGGCCGGGAAGGGGTTATTACAACCAGCAAGTTTTAGAACACAAAGGAGGCTAAAAAATGTTCAGTAAGTGCAGAGATATTCAGAACGAGTTAGTCAACATGCGCCGGGACCTTCATAAGATTCCAGAACTGGGGCTTGAATTGCCATTGACTCAGAAATACGTAATTGCAAAACTCAACGAGTACGGCATAGAGTACTCACTCAATCAGGGAGATTCAGGGATTATTGCATACGTCAACAAAGGCAAACCCGGTAAAGTCATAGCATTACGCGCCGACATGGACGCATTGCCAATAAAAGAAGCAACCGGAGTAGATTATGCTTCGACCCATGAAGGCAAAATGCACGCCTGCGGTCATGATGCTCACACTTCAATGTTATTGGGAGCAGCGAAGATTCTTAACGAGAATAAAGACTCCCTGAACGGCGAAGTCAGATTCATCTTTCAGACAGGCGAGGAAATCTCAAAGGGTGCTCCTGTAATGCTCAAGAATAACGCAATGAAAGGAGTCAATGCAGTATTCGGGACTCATATAGGCACGATCATTGACAGGACAATCCCTGCAGGAACGTTCATAGTGTGCCCCGGTGCAGTAATGGCCTCGTTCGATAGATTTGTCGTAACTGTGAAGGGCATAGGCTGTCACGGTTCAACGCCCGAAAAAGGAGTAGACCCAATCAACATTGCAGCTCACGTTGTGCTGGGACTTGAGGGGATCATTGCCCGCGAGTTCAACGCAAATGACCCTGTAGTAATCACAATCGGACACATTGAGGGAGGCGCACAGTACAACATCATCCCTGATTCAGTCATAATCGAAGGGACTACAAGGGCATTCACCGAAGAAAATCGCCAGAAGCTGGCAAGGAGAATCGGCGAAGTAGCGAAGTTCACTGCAGAAGCATTCGGAGGCACAGCAGACTTCTTCATGGACTGGGGAGCAGCTCCTGTTGTGAATGATAACGAGATGGCGGAGTTCGCAGGCAAATGCGCTAAAGAAGTACTCGGTGAGGAACACGTGATTACCCGCGTCAAAGCTCCTAACATGGGAGGCGAAGATTTTGCGTTCTATCTGGGTGAAGTCCCCGGCGCATTCATGTTCCTGAGTTCTGCAAATCCTGAGAAGAAAACGGACTACCCTCACCACAACCCGTTATTTAATATTGACGAAGATGTTTTGTGGGAAGGCTCGGCAATTTTCGTGAAGATTGCATCAGAGTTCCTGAAGTAGAGGATAACCTCACCCCTAACCCTCAAATGAAACCCCTTCCCGACATTCCACTTGCTTTTGTGGTATGACCCCCTCCCGGCCTCCCCCTTAACAGGGGGCGGAGCAAGACAGGGACAACGCAAAGTCCCGCCCTGCTAAGGGGGGATTTAGGGGGGTTGTGTTTTAGGGATTTAGGGGGGTCTTACTACAAAATTCTCAGTTCTGACTCAGGCGCGTAATGTCTGAATATCTGCTCAAGGTTTATCATAGCGTTAGAATCCTCAAAGCACGAATCACGAAACAACGCAACCATAGGCTTCTGTCCTGCAATTGATTTGACGAGTTCGGCATTAATATTCCTGTCAAAGCACGCAATAATCTTTTTCACGTCATCACCGTAATAATAAACCGTGAAACCGTTGACCCTTTCGCACGCAAATTCCTGAGTCAGAGGCAGGCCGAGTTCCGCAAGAGTCCCGAATAGCAAATCAAGCCCAGTCCTGTCAGGTTTTATATTTTCGATTAAGTCATCGAGCATGTCTTGCTTTAATTCTTCAGGAGTGAAGTAAACGTTCCTGTAATTCGAGGAGTCAACTTTCAGAACCCTGAAGCCGGTATCGCCCGATAAACTTTCGCCTGCTCTCTTGATTCTCTCGCGTCCTATTTCGCAGATATTATGATAACCTGCTTTGAAGGCTTCGCTGGACTCGCTGCACTGTTCGGGTAAGTGAATCATTATGAATTTTCTTGTGCCTCCGTCCTCGTGGTTGAGCTGCATGACTGCATGGGCTGTTGTTGAGGAGCCTGCAAAGAAGTCAAGGATTATTGAGTCTTTTGTGTTACGGTAGGAAGCAAGCAATTTCATAATCAACCGTAAAGGTTTAGGGTAATCTATTAATTTTTGTACTCCGAACATCAATCTCAATTCTTCATCTGCATCTTCATTTGACCCCCAACCTGAGCTATTTAGGTTATTCAAGTCGATTTTGTCTTTATAGGAAATTTCAGGATTATCTCCTACTCGTGGCAACAGATCCTTCATTGTTTTACTTCTTACATCGCTTACAATCCTACGAATATATAAATCTCTTGTGATATATAATTCCTTCTTCATAGCGTACTCTGTCATTGCGACTTGTGAATATCTCCAATTACCTTCTATGGTTAGAGGCTCTGCGAGAACTCCATTTTTTATCACCAAGTCAGAATGTAGAACAAGACTCATTGTTGTATCGCTAATTTCAGAACCTTTGGCCACGAAAAAATCTGCGTCTTTGTAACGGCTTTCAATCCCTGCAGGAATTGTCCGCAACTCTCGTTTATTTACAGCATTGATACATGGGTAAGTCTCTATGTCACTATCAATTTCCCCTATTAATCCTTCAAATTTGTCATAGTTAACACAGAAGACTAATACATACTCCTTTATGTTTGTTACAGCTTTAGAAAGAAATGAACCCTTCTTCTTTTTTTCCCAAACTAACTGCGCAATAAAATTACTCTCACCGAAAATCTCGTCGCAAATCTTTCTCAGGTTCGCAGCCTCGTTGTCATCAATCGAGATAAAGATAACACCGTCATCAGCAAGCAAATTTCTCGCTAACTTCAGTCTTGGGTAAATCATGCTCAACCAGTCCGAATGAAAGCGGGGATTACTCTTTGAGTTTTCCCTGTAGTTCCTGAGTGAAAAGTTTCGTGAGCCTTCGTCATCAAA
>JAFSQO010000391.1 GCA_017446645.1 Synergistaceae bacterium
AAAATTTTTGTGGCAGTTATCAGACGGCAATAAAATCGAGTCAGTCTTACTCGACCACAAAGGACACAAGACGGCTTGCATTTCGAGTCAGGTGGGCTGCCCGTTGGCCTGTGCTTTTTGCTATACGGGGGCAATGGGCTTCACTCGAAACTTGACGCGCTCGGAATTTCTAGGGCAATTCCTCTTAATGGAAAAAATGAACGGCTCTGACATTAATAATATAGTTTTTATGGGAATGGGGGAGCCTTTACTCAACGAGAATAATGTTTTGTCAGCAATTCGCTCACTCAACAACAGAAACATGCGCAATCTTGGGGCAAGACACATAACGATTTCGACATCTGGGATCGTCCCAGGCATTGAGGATTTAGCGGACTTTGAGGTGCCGATTAGATTGTCGCTGTCACTTCATGCACCGAATGATGCCTTACGCAATAAGTTAATGCCGGTGAATAAGCAATATAACCTGCAAAAACTGGTAAACGCATTACGGCACTACAAAGAACGTACAGGCGAACGAATCACGATAGAGTATGCGTTAATAGATCGAGTGAATGACTTACCCGAATATGCGTATGAGACTGCAGCACTTCTTGACGGACTTGAGCCTTACATAAATTTAATTCCGTTTAACCCTGTGCCTTCAAGACCGGATTTAAGGCGTTCGAGTGAGTCGCGAATCAAAGAATTCTGTGCAGCACTATCGAGCCTCAATATCGAATACGAACTCAGACGAGAAAGAGGCTCTGACATAATGGCTGCGTGCGGACAACTTGCTTCTGCGAACAATTAATTACTCTCTGTATTTTTTCTTGAAATCTTCGTAGGCGAGTTTTATCCCGTCCCTGAGACTCGTCTTTGCTGTCCAGCCCATTGATGCTGCCTTGCTGATGTCCATGACTTTGCGGGGAGTCCCGTTTGGTTTGCTGGTGTCCCATAAGATTTTGCCGTCGTAGCCTATAATCTCTGCGACAAGACTAGTTAAATCTTTAATCGTAATTTCACGGCCGCTTCCTGCGTTTACTGTCTCATCGCCTGAGTAATTATTTATCAGGAACACGCACAGCTCGGCCAGGTCATCAACATAGAGGAATTCTCGCAAAGGGCTTCCGTCTCCCCAGCACGTTACGCTAGGAAGATTATTTATCTTGGCTTCGTGGAACCTGCGTATTAAGGCCGGCAAGACGTGACTATGTTCGGGGTTATAATTATCGTTAGGGCCATAGAGATTACAGGGCATTACTGAAATATAATCCGTTTTGTATTGCTTATTCAGGAACTCGCAGTACTTCAAGCCGGAAATTTTTGCAAGGGCGTAGGCTTCGTTAGTTTTCTCAAGTGCTCCTGTCAACAAATATTCTTCTTTGATTGGCTGAGGTGCTAATCTAGGATAAATGCACGAGGAGCCGAGAAATTCGAGTTTCTTGCAGCCGTTTTGCCATGCAGAGTGAATGACGTTCATCTCTATCATCATGTTCAAATACATGAAATCAGCAAGTGCCGCAGAGTTTGCCCCTATCCCGCCGACTTTTGCAGCTGCCAGAAAGACATATTCGGGTTTGTTCTCTCTGAAAAACTTTTCGACTGCTTCCTGACGAGTTAAATCGAGTTCCGAATGCGAACGGGTGATAATATTTTCACAGCCCTGCTTCTTGAGTTCACGGACTATTGCAGAGCCGACCATTCCGTTATGACCTGCTACATAAATTTTTGAATCGCGATTCACTTTTTGTCACGCTCCTTGTATCTTGCTTCGTACCAGTTATACATTTCAGGGAGAGCCTGTTCTGGTGTTATTGACGCTTTAAAACCCGTGAGTTCATAGAGCTTGCTTGTATCAGGACATCTTCTGGCGACACAGCCTTTTGGTGCAGGCAGAATATTTATCTCAGGCTCATAATTTGCGATTTTCAAGACGAGCTTCAACAGGTCAATAATCTTTATCTCCTGCTCTGAGTTCCCGATATGAACGATTTCACCGTTGCATTTTTCGCTCAACATTACGGCTTCAGTGGCCCTGACTGCATCATCAACGCTGCAGAACGCTCTAGTCTCTTCGCCTCCGTAAATGGGGAAGGGGTTGACACGGTCGTGGATTCTCTTGAAGAACTCCGGCAATACATGATCATAACCCATTCTGATACCGTATATATTATGATAGCGGATTATCCTGAAGTTCACGTTGTGAGTCCTGCAATAGTTGACGGTCAGAAGCTCGCCGGTTATCTTGCTGCCTCCGTAAGACCAGCGGGGATTCATGACATCATTGACGCTTAACGGGATATTTTCGCCGGTAGGGATATATGAATCAGGGCTTGAGTCTACTGTCCCTGCGTAGGCTTCACTGGAACTTGAGAAGAGAAAGGCCCCGCAGTTGTTCCCGCTGCAATATTCAAGCATGTTCATGAGTGACAAGATATTTACTCGCATTACATCATATGGACGCTCGTAAAAATTCTTAGTGCCGTTGATAGCTGCAAGGTGATAGACGCAATCATAATAACCCGATAAATCACCGTAAAAATTTTTCTGAGTCATGTCCTGGTTAATAAATTTTACGTTTGGACGCGAAATTAATTCCCTGAACATTGAGTCAGCCTCTCCGCGTTCGTGATTGTCGATTATGGTAATCTCGTCATGTTCATTGCGTGCTAAGTAATTTGCGAGGTGCCAGCCGATGAAGCCGCTTCCTCCTGTTACGATTATGCGCATTAATTAACGCTCCCTTCTATAAGCATATTGCCAAGTGTGAAAGAGTCTTTTATCTTTTTGCAGACCTGCCATGAATCAAGCAAGATAACGCTCTCGTCAATGCCCATGTCTGCCCGTGTAATATCTAAATATTTCTCGTGATTATTGAGGATCAGGACACACCCCGCGCCTTTACATGCCTCACGGAGATCCCGAAAACTACGGCCAAGTCCCAGTGAGTTCATCTCGTCAATGTCAGCAATGAAGTCATGCAGTCTTAACTCATAGCCAAGTGCATGAAGACCCCGTGCTATGTTCACTGAAGAAGAGCCTCTAAGATCGCTGGTCTCCGGTCTCCCTTTGAAGGCCATACCTGAGAGAGTCAGAATTTTCCCCTGAGCTTTACGCTTTACCCATTCGACAACAGAGTCTTCAAGAGAGCTGCTGATTTCTCTTGCACTGAGAATAAAATCTTTGCTTGGACAGTCCTTCATGTTATGGGCGAGAATATATGCGTCCTTCTCAAGACACGGGCCAGCTACAAATCCTGGAATTGCGATATTTGCCCGCGAGTATCCTTCGTTAGCGTGCTTTATGACTCTTATTCCGTCAAGTCCGAAAGTCTGGGCTGCAAGACAAAATGCATTGCCTATTGCGAAATTTATATCACGATATGTATTACAGTATAATTTCGCGAGTTCTGCTTCTTCAAGACTGTCTGCTTTTATAACTTTAGGAGTGATTTGAGTGAATAAACTTTCTGCCATGTCGAGTGCTTTGTCATTATTTCCGCTGATTATTTGAGGCAGGCTTGTAAGTTCCTCGATTGCACGGCCTTCTATCGTACGTTCGGGGCACATGCTGACGAATATTTCTGATTTAGCGCATAACTCCTGAAGATAGGGCACTATAATATTTCTCGT
>JAFSQO010000045.1 GCA_017446645.1 Synergistaceae bacterium
AAGGATTTGAAGCTGTCAGAAAGAATTTACAAGTGTCCGGAATGCGGAGAGATAATCGACAGGGATTTCAACGCAGCTTTGAACTTAGAGAGATTAGCTTAATAGCCTAAACTCTAAGGGGATTCGATGCCCCCGTAATGACTGCGGAGAACTATACAAACGATACACTGAAATTCAGAGTGTCGGGTTCTGTGAAACAGTAAGAAAAACGTAAAAAATATGAAGTATTATTATGTTTTTTGCATCGGTGAAAGAATATGCCGGATAATTACAGCTCATTTGAAATAAGCAGCTTACTTGCAGGACTTAACGAGGAAGATTACGCACACGCATTAAGCTATATACGTTATCTTTATGCCAACAGGAATAATGCAAATAAAGTTGAACGGCAGTTTGCAGAAATCCGGGAACTTATCGGCGAAGATAGGGGCTGGAACTCTGAAGAAGAAATGATAAGGGATATGGCTGAATTCAGAAGGAGCAGAATGAGTGAAAATACTCGTTGACACAAATGTGTTAATATCGGCAAAAATGAGCCTCCCGACTCATGAACTTAATCCTGAATCAGAAGGCCCATGTCGTTAAATTATTCCTGCTTTCTTCATCTCATCGCGCATTGTCTCTAAAACCTTACCGGACGAAGGCAAAACCGGCCTGCATGGGTTACCGACATCACGCCCCGCCATGTTCGCCATATCTTTGGCAGCTGCAGGGAAGCTCGCAAGGTCCATAGAGAGCCTTACGGGATTCATTCTGTACTGGGCATCGAGTGCACCCTGTAAATCTCCGGCAATGAATTTCTCGTAAATGCTGCAGACAAGCTCCGGGAAAATATTCGCGGTCGTGCAGACTGCTCCTGCTCCGCCATGAACTAACGTGCCGAAAACTAGCGTATCTTTACCGCCAAAGACTTTAAAGGGACGGCCAAGATTACGGGTCATCCTGATTGTCTCTGAAGTCCTCGTCATGTCGCCGCTCGAATCCTTCATGCCTACAACGTTCGGGCAATTCTCAATCATTCTCATGACAAAGCTATAGCTCATGGTGTAGCCTGTTCTTCCGGGATTATTATAGAGAAGCATGGGCAGGTCCGGGACTGCGTTTGCGATTGCGCTGAAATGCTGGTACATCTCTTCGTCAGTAGGCTTAAGGAACATTGGCTGCAAAACTGAAATCCCGTTAGCTCCAAGCTCCTGAGCCATCTTTGCGAGCCTCACGCACTTTTGGGTCCTTATTGCCCCGATACCCATATAGACGGGGACTCGGCCTTTTGTCTGGGAGATTATGATGCTGAGAATTTTGCGGTACTCATCTTCTTCAAAAATATAGAACTCACTGTTAGAACCAAACGCAAGAATTCCGTGAACTCCGCCGTTGATGACGAAGTCAACCTGGTCGCGCATTTTTGCCTCGTTGATATTCGAGTCATCATCAACAGGGGTAATAATCGGGGGGATAATGCCTTTAATAAAACTTGTGTCGAGCATGAAAAAATTTCCTCACTTTCTGAATTTTTACTTCTTAGTCCTGAACTCATTATAGACCGTGAAAGCCAAGACTAAAAGCGTTATAATCAAGAACGTTACAGCAATCGGAGACGTAACGAACGGCGCAAAACTTCCTTTAGAGCGCATTAATGACCTTCTCAGATTCTCCTCAAGCATTGGGGCAAGGATAAAACCTACAACCATAGGAGCAAGGGGATACTTGTAACGCTTCATGATAAAGCCCAGAATTCCGAAGGCCACCATGACACCTATCTCGAAGACTCGGTTATTTGACGAGAACGAACCGACAAAACAGAACGCAATCACTATTGGCAAAAGCACTTCTGTCCTCAGTGAAAGGATCTTCGAGAATAAGGGCAAGCCGAAATATGCGGAAATAAGCATAATTATATTCGCGATTATAAATGCTGCGAAGATTGCATATACTAAAGTATTCCCAGACGAGAATAATAACGGGCCGGGTGCTATGCCGTGAATCTGAAAGCCTGCCATGATCATCGAAGTTGCGTTGTCGCCCGGAATTCCAAGCGTGAGAAGAATTATCAATGCTCCTCCGACTGATGCATTATTTGCTGCCTCTGGTGCTACTATGCCGTGAATTGTCCCGTGACCGAACTCTTCAGGATGCTTTGAAGTCTTCTTTGCAAATGTATATGCCATTAAGTTCGCGATGTTGCCGCCGATACCGGGCAAAATTCCAACAACAAGGCCGATTATTGACGCAGGTATCGAAGTCTTGAGTGTTGCAAAGAACTCTTTTAGGGTAATTCCGAAGCCCCGCATTTTCTTCTGGGCTACGATCTGGTGTTCAGCCTCTTCGATTGTAGTAGTGTTACGCTTTGAAGCATTAGTCAACACCTGACTCACTGCAAACAAGCCGATTAGTAACGGGACTAAGGCAAGACCACCCCTCAATGACGAATAGCCGAAAGTATAACGGGTGTATGCGCTGAGTCTGTCAATGCCTACGAATGAGAGAGACACGCCTAACAGACAGGAGAGCAAGCCCTTGACCATGCTGCCTTCAGCAAGAGCCGACACTGTAGTCAAAGCCAGCAATATAACAGTTGTGTATTCATAAGGTGAAAATCTCAAGGCAACCTTACCGATTAAAGGTGCAAGGGTACTCATGATGACAGCTGAGAAAATTCCGCCGATGAACGAGAACAGCAAGGCAACTCCCATAGCACGGTAAGCCTCACCGCGTTTTGCAAGCTCGTGACCGTCAAAGCATGTAGCAATCGATGAAGGAGTACCGGGAATTCCCAGCAATATAGCAGAGATAAATCCGCCTGAGACTCCGCCGACGTAAACTGACATCAAGAACGAAATTCCCATTACAGGGGGCATCGCAAATGTCAACGGCAGCATTATAGCCAGGGCAGTAAAAGCCGAAAGTCCGGGAATTGCTCCGAAAATTAAGCCTGCAACGTCACCGATTAAGATTAATAACAGGGTTATAGGCTGTGATAAAACGTTTCTGAAGCCTTCAAGTAATAACATGATCTACTCAGCCTCCTATTTAACCAAGAATTCCGGCGGGCAGGAAAATCTGGAACCCGTAATAGAATAAATAATAAATTCCTGCAGGGACTGCGAGCGATGCAACTATGCTGATGAGCAGTAATTTCTTATTCGCAAACGAGCCTTCTGGGAAGAGCAAATAAATCTGACAGAATAAATATATAGTCGTGAGAACTATAAAACCTACTTCCTTCAGCAAATAACAGTAAGCAATCAACAGGGCAATGCTGAGGATTAACGGCCAGTTAAATGCGAAACCCTTTGACCCTGACTCTTTGTTATCTTTATCACGGGTGAAAGCTGTGAAAATCTGGATTATCGCAAGAATTCCCATGATAATTGCGACCATTC
>JAFSQO010000392.1 GCA_017446645.1 Synergistaceae bacterium
AAGGAAGAAATTTGACAAGTCCGGCAAAATGATTAGCAAAGGTTCTAATCACATGTACGGGCTTGCGTGTGATTTATCCTGTTCACTTGGAGCAAAGAAGATGAAGGCGGCAGTGCAGGCACTCAGGGCAGAAGGGAAGTTGCAGGATTTAGATTACTGCATAACTTACGGCAACAGGTTCATTCACATAGACTGCGGCGGTAAGAGAAGTAAATTATACGAAGACAGACCCTAACAGGGGAGGAATTTTCATGAATGACCAGTTTCACGAGTTTTTAATTTCGAGCCTTGTAGGTTTGCTAGGGTGGTTTTTTGGAGGTTTAGACGGGTTCTTTAAGGTTTTAATCACTTTTGCTGTTGTTGACCAGATTAGCGGTATCTGTGCTGCTGGCATTCAAGGCAAGATTTCAAGTGAAGCTGGCTTTAAGGGGATTGCCCGCAAAGTTATCATGTTTCTTTTCGTTGGAATTTCTCACGTTATCGATAAACATATCTTTGGCGGGACTGATGCTTTAAGAACTGCTGTTTGCTTATTTTACATCGGTAACGAAGGTATCTCCATCATCGAAAATGCTGAAGCTCTGGGAGTGCCAATTCCTGCTTTTCTGCACGGAAAATTCTTGAGTTTTGCTAAAAAGGGTTTGGAAGAAGATATTAAGGAAAAATTATTGAAGGAAAAAGAAGATAAAAAATAAAGGAGAAAAAATCATGATTTACAAAACGTTAAGCGGGTGTTCCTAGTCATGGCAACGTTATTTAAATGGTTCTTCGGCGGTTTTGACGGCATTGTTCAGGTTTTACTCGCATTTAGCATTATCGATTATCTTTCTGGAACTTGTGCCGCATGGTATCAGCATGAAATCTCACTTTCTACAAGTCTTCAGGGCATTAATAAAAAAATCATACTCTTTACTTTTGTAGGCGTTGCGAACTTAATCGATAAAAATATGCTCGGACAGGGCGATGTCATGCGCATGGCGGTTTGCTTGTTCTATATCGGGAATGAGGGGATAAGTATAATTGAAAACGCTGACAAAATAGGCATAGCTATTCCAAATTTACTGCGCAAAAAATTCCTAAACATGAAGGAGGAGCAAGAAAAAAACAACCATGAAGCAAATAGAGACAAAATCACAGACAGAACTGGAAATAATGACAAACACTCAGAACCAGAACAAAACAAGAACTCAAAGTGAGTGGTTAGAGTGGTACGAAGCTCACGGGGGCACGAAGGAATTACAGCTAGCTCCCGATGAGCATATTTTATTTCACCCTGAATACGGTTTTATTACTTTCTTAGTCTACGATGACACTTTAGAGCTTCATCATATGGCAGGAGACGGCAAATACTGGTTCACTGTCCTTAAGAAGATAATGAAGCTGGAAGGCTTGAAGATATTTCGAGCTTACACAGAGCGTAATCCCAAAGCATGGATACGCAAATACGGCAATGCACGCATAAAAGGCTATTATATGGAGGCAAATATAGATGATGTCAAATTTTAAATTCGATTTGCAATTTTTCGGCGGCTCTAAAACAACTCACGAGCAAGTCCGCAAAAGAGACCCGTTACCCGAAGGCTTAACTAATCTGCGTGATACTCTCTACAATAAGGTAATGCCTGGCCTTGAGAGCTTTGACGGCAATTCCTGGAACAGGGCGCAGAATATATCTGATAACGCAATGGGACAAATGAACGGGCTTGTAAACATGATACCCAACGGAATTAATCAGAGCAATAAATTCCTTAAGGGGCTTTCAGATACACTCACTACAGGCGAAATTCCTTCAGGTGTTACAGATAAGCTCAATGCCGGAGTTGAGAAGTCGCTTCAGTCATCAATGGGAAGCATGTTAAACGGACTGGCAAATCGCGGAGTAGTGAATAGCTCAGTAACGTCACAGGGAGTGAATAATCTCTCACAGGCAGCAGCAGACGCATATAACCGCAACTATCTTAATGCATATAACTCTATTCTGTCTGGTTATGGTTCAGGACTTCAAGGGGCTTTAGGTGTGAATAACTCATTGCTCAACAGCATTAATACACTTGGGAAAATTCCTTCTATGGCTTATGAAGGTGCGGCAGCTCCGTTAATGCCCGGCTATAACTTCTTCAAAGACTGGTATCAGCTCAGAAACAGCGAACCTGAAGAGTATGACACTATAGTGCAGCAGAAGAGCAGCGGCTGTATCACCGGCGACACCCTTGTTACTCTTGCTGACGGGCAGGAGATACCTGTGAGTGAACTCCAGGATAATGATGAGATTAAAACATGGGACTTCGATAAGGGGTGTTTAACTTCAGCTTCGTTGACAGCGTTCTTCAAGCGTAATTTTGATAAACCGCTCGATGTTATACGCGTTGTCTTCGATGACGGCTCTACTGTTGGAGTTATTTTTGAGCATTTATTCTTTGATTTAACACTCAATAAATTCATAGCCATTAATGCAGATAGTCAGGATTTTATAGGGCATTACTTCGCTAAAGTCAATCAGGACGGCAATATTACCCCCGTCAAAGTCAATGCTGTCTTCACGGACGAAAAGACAACGCAGACTTACGCCCCGCAGTGTTTAGGCTATCAGAACTTCTTAGCTGCCGGCTTTATCACGGGCAATGACGGGCAGTTAGAAATCTGCAACAGGTTCGATTTTGATAGCGAGCATGTGTGTTACGAGCCTAAGAAGAAATCAGAGGACTTAAACAAGCATGAAAGACTTCAGTACGAGGACTTCCAAGACTTTATGTCAAAAGAGTTTTTCTATAATAATCACATTGGTGAATGGGGTATTGCCTGCTCAAAAGGCTTAATTTCGGCTGAGAAGGTTAAGGCATATTTAGCGCACTTCTCTCATTGTTTCTTAAATAATTAAAGGAGGATTTATTATGGCAGTAATTCAGGCACCAGGCGGCGGTTCTACTTTTGGAGGTTTGGGCGGACTTTTCACAGGATTAGGTATGCTCACAGGACAGCCCTGGTTAAGCGGTATAGGTATGGGCATGAACGCAGTTGACAGCATGGCATCAGGCGGAGGCGGCGGTGCAGGGGGAACAGCAGGAAGTTTTAACCAGATGATTGATTACATGAAACAGGCAGGCTGGTTTAATCCCGCTCAAGGTTCAATAGCAAACACAGCGGCTCAGAATGCAGTGCAGAACTACGAAGATTTAAAACGCAAGTGGGGGCCGGTTAATTACGGAGGAGGGTTTTAGTCATGGGAAGCGGCGGAAGTCCAACACAGCAATATAATTTTCACGATAACCCTAGAGCATGGCAGTACTCTTTGCAGGATTTATTAAGCCAGGTTCAAGACGCACCGCAATACTATATTGGTGCAGATAATAACTTTGCTAATAATCAGCGGCAGGCCAATAATTACTATCAGCAAGACCCGCAGACAATCGGCACTGGTGTCATAGACTTTAATCAATTGGCACAACAGCAAACACCAACTATTTCACAGCCCTACGGAATGCAGCAGGCTCCCCAGAGTTACGTCCGCAGTAATATAGACTTAAGTCAACTATACGGACAACAGCCGCAACAGCAGAGTTATACCCAGCCTGTACAGCAACCAGTTCAGCAGTCACAGCCAGTAACGCAGCAGCCAGTTCAACAGCAACAAGTTAGACAGGGAGGTGTAGCCAGGAGCGGGAATAATGCATTTAATTCAACGATACAGCTTGTACTTAAAAATGAAGGAGGATATACAAGATTTCCTTCAAGTCTAGGCGGAGAAACTAATTACGGCATTATCGAAAGCACATTTAAGAATGCAAAGGATAGCGGCCTTATCAAAAGCCCCGATGTCAAAAGATTAACAAAGGACGATGCTATAAAAATCTACAGGACAAA
>JAFSQO010000393.1 GCA_017446645.1 Synergistaceae bacterium
GCCGTAATATCTGGCAGCATAGCAACGATGTTCTTCATTGCGGAATTTCTTGAGGGCCTCTGCAATGGTTATCAATGCCCTGTCGCCTTCTGAGTGTCCGAAACGGTTATTCACTGCACTTAAATCTTCGACATCTACTGCAAATAAGTGAATTTTTTCGGTATTCTCTTTGTCTAATCTCTCTGCAAGATTGCGCATGAAGCCGTTCCTGTTGGGAATTTTCGTTAATGGATCGACTGAGATAAGACTGTCAGCATAATTTATGTACATGAGAATATCCGCGAGAATTATCGCATAGCACAGACCTAGAAGCCGCCAGTTCACAATTTGAAGCCATCCGCCTATGATGAAAAATACGTGGTACACTGTCATAACAGAAAAACTTTCGCGCTCGTACTTGTTAGCGTTTCTCTGTGCCATAACTGACAGTATTACAGCCCCTGCTGAATAGGCAAAGTCAGTCACGTAAATTAAAGGCAGTAAGACTCCGGGTTTAATTACTTCTGAGGACATATCGATATATAAATTATTGAACGGTGAGATGATTAGCATGAGTGCATTCAAGATAACCGGCAGTAAAGTCAGGAATTTCATTTTGATTGACGCAATGAATTCTGATTTCTGAGAGACCGCAGAATAAAGAAAGATCGTCCAGAGCATGAAACATGCGATTATTAATTCAATTGAAGTCGTGATGTATCTCATCGTCAAATTTTCCGGAAGTATATTAATATCCGTCATGACCCTTAGAATCATAGAGAGGCAGTAAAGTATCTGGATAAATAATAACCTGCTCCAGATTACCCTGGGTTCTGTCTGGTCTGAAGAGTTTTGCTGGCGGTTGAAGAGTACGGCAAGAATGATAATGCACACAAGATGGGCTTCTATGTTGAACAATGCATACCCCGTTGAGGCCAGTGCCTGCGAGGTATCATGCAGTATTTTTGATATTACAGCTTCAAATGACATAAATATATAACCTTCTCTTCTCTATTAAGAATATAGTGCAGTATTAGGAAATTATATTATCAAGTAAATCTTTTTGCCCGTCAATTTTATTTTGAATTAAGTTTGTCTAAGCCGTTTTCAGGTTGAATGGAATTAATTTTTATGTATAATTTATTCTCGTTTAGACTGTACTTACAAATTTTTTATATATTTTCATGATAAGAGGAGAGGAGGTGAGCATGACAAATGGCGGATAACCCTACTATAGCTGAGATTAAGGCAGCAGAGACTCAGGCAGCCAATGCTGTGCAGAAAGCCAAAGAAGATGCGGCCAAGAAACTCAACAGGGCAGGAACAGACGCAGAGAATTCCCTCAAGGAGGCACGGCAGAACGCAGCACGTCAATTCAGGGACAAGATTCGCAGGGCAGAAGAGGCAGCAGAGAGCAAAGCCAAAGCTACCCTGTCAAAACGTGACGCAGACGCAAAGGCTTTTTACGCAAAACACAAGGACAAAATCCCTGCAGCTGCTTCATTCATAACGGAAGAGGTGATGAAAAAATATGGGAGTAGCCAGGCTTAAGAAGGCAGAGCTTTACTATCACAAATCCGTTCATGACCAAATCGCAGCTACGTTACAGGAGAGCGGAGCATGTCAGATAATCAGCACTGAAGAAGATAAAGTGCAGAGACCTTCTGATATTGAAGCCCTGATCTCCCGCAACGATGACAAGCTGTCTGAAGTTCGTTATCTTAGCAGGACATTAACGCCCGTTTATGTTGATCCGGTCCCGGCTCTCGACAGAATGTTAGGCGAACGTCCGGACGTTACAATGAGTGAACTTGAGGAGCTTGCGTCTAAGACGGATTTGCAGTCAATTTGCGAACAAACTCGCGCAGTCGAACACGAAGCAGGAGAAGTGAGATCAAAACTCTCTGAAGCAAGAACGAATACAGCTCTTCTTGCAGATTTGAAGTTTTTCCCCTATCCTCTTTCGGTTTTTACGGAAGGAACCCGGACACTGACGGCTTTAGCTGGGACTATCAAGGCCGAGAACGTTGCAGGGTTCAAGGCAGCACTTGGGGACTTGTCTAAGTACGTTGCTGACACTGAAGTAGTAGTTGCACCGTTTGACGAGAAAGACAAAGCCCAGAGTGTCTATGTTGCTGTAATTTATTCGCGCAGTATCGAGTCTGAAATTCGGGAAGTCTGTGCAAAACACGGCCTGTCATTCGTTGAAGTGCCCGCTTCTTTTGCTGGTACTCCGGAAGAAGAACAGGAGAAATTTGCTGCTTCCATAACTCAGCTCGAAAAGAAGGAGTCAGAACTTGCTGATAAACTGTCAGAATTAGCTCAGGAAAATGTCCCGGCAGTGCAAAAGCTCTCTGACTACTATAACAGCCTTTCTTCACGCTATAACGAGATGGCACGCAGTGAAGAGACTGAATGCACTATGCTCACAAAATTCTGGCTTCCTGTTGACAGGGCAGAAGAAGTTAAGCAGAAAATAGAAGCTATCAGTCCCGACGTTGCTTTGTTCATGAGCGACCCTGCTCCTGAAGATGAACCGCCTTCTCTCTTGAAGAACGGCAGTTTGACCAGACCGTTTAATATCTTGACGGAATTGTATTCATCGCCTGCTTACAGGGGCATTGATCCGACACCGCTACTTGCTCCGTTTTTCTGGATATTTTTCGGGATGTGCTTAGGTGATGCAGGTTATGCAATCGTAGTTTTCGGGACAATTCTTTACGTCTTCAAGAAGTACAAGAAAATGTCTTTGGGCGTGAAAGATTTCATAAAGTTATTCCTGTTCTGTTCGATTTCTACGTTCATATACGGCGTAATTTCGGGCAGCTTCTTCGGGAACTTTATTGACTCATTCGTGCCTGCGTTAGTACCATTAAAGAACTCGTTGATGCTCGTTGACCCAATGACGAACCCCATGCAGGTCTTGGGAATCTCGTTATTAATCGGCATAGTTCACTTAATGTTTGGCTTGTTAATCGCAGCTTATGACAAATTAAGGAACGGCCAGTTTATTGACGCAGTCGGCAATGATTTATCATGGTTCATGTTCATAACAGGCTTAACTTTCTTGGGACTCGGCATGGGGGGAATGCTTCCGCCTCACTTCGTCCAGATTGGACAGGCAATGGCAGGACTCGGAGCTGTGATAATTTTCATTTATGCAGGACGAGGCAAGGGCTGGAACATTGGCGGGCGAATCATTTCGGGCTTTCTGGCTCTCTATGGTTCAACATCGTATCTTGGAGATATTCTCAGCTACAGCAGATTATTAGCATTGGGCTTCGGCTCGGCAGTTATCGGAATGGTGATTAACTTGCTCGGCGGACTTGCGGCTGATATTCCTTATGTCGGCTGGCTCGTTGCAATAGTAGTCATCATCGGCGGACATATCTTCAGTATATTAATTAACATACTGGGCAGCTTCGTTCACCCCTTGAGGCTTCAGTATGTAGAATTTTTCGGCAAGTTTTACACGGGCGGAGGCGAACCCTTCACACCGTTGACGCTTTCACAGGAATTTGTGAACGTGAAGGCATAATTTTGCAGTAATATAATTTTAGAAAGGAACGTGTAAATCATTATGGAATTTCTTGGACTTTCACTCGCACTGTTCGGAGCAGCACTTGCAGCAGCTCTGGCCGGCATAGGTTCAGCAATCGGAATCGGCATCGCAGGCGGTGCAGCAGCAGGTGTCATGACAGAAGACCCCAACAAGTTCGGCTCATGCTTAATTCTTCAGGCATTACCCGGAACGCAGGGAATTTACGGGCTGTTAATAGCTTTCTTCGTGTTAAATAAACTTGGCCTTCTGGGCGGTGCAGGTGCAGTCGCTCTTAACTGGAATCAGGGACTTCAGATTTTAGCTTCATGTCTGCCTATAGCTGTAGTCGGCTGGTATTCAGCAATCTGGCAGGGCAAGACTTCAGCAGCTTCCATTCAGATGATCAGCAAGAAGCCTGAGGCAATGGGCAAAGCTATAATTCTCCCCGCAATGGTTGAGACCTACGCAGTTCTTGCACTTCTTACGAGTATATTAATGCTCATGGGAGTTCAGGTAGGCTAGTCGGGGCAGGTGTTGTAAAAATGGCACTTGCAGACATCAAGGCAAAAATTAAAGCAGATTCGCAGGCTCAGATAAAAGCACTCGAAACAGAAAACGACGCAAAGGTTCTCGAAATCAGCCGCAAGGTCAATGCAGAGATTAAGGCCGTCCAGGACTCGTATGCTGCAAGACTCGCAAAGGAAGAACCCGAAGTATTGCGAAGACGTGAAATAGTCGCAGAACTTGACGCAAAGAGAATAGACCTCGGAGTTCGCCAGCAGCTAGTCGGAGAAGCCTTTGAAGCCTCATTAAAGCAGATGGTCGAGATGGCTCCTGACAAGTACGTGAAATTTGCGGACAGACTCATGAACGAAGCAGTCAAGACCGGTCATGAAGTCGTCTTTGTCGGTCAGAACGAGAAGCATTTGGACCAGAGATGGCTTGACGGTTACAACGCCTCTCACAATACAAGCCTCACGCTGTCACCTGAGAAATTGCCTATAAGGGGCGGATTCGTTCTCAGAGATGACAAGATCGACACTAATTGCTCATGGGAAATGCTGATAGCTGATGCCCGTGCAGATATAGAAACTGAAGTCGTGAAACGCTTGTTTGCTTAAGGGGAGGTGCTGTCTGTCGTGAGTTACGTATACACCGTAGCAAGATTGCGGGGTATGGAAAATCACATACTGGACTCGGCATTTTTCTCGCGCCTTATGGACAGTGCAGGCATCGATGAAGCAGTCAAGGCACTTGGTGAGACGAGTTACTCTCAGTGGATCTCAGGAGCAAATTTCGACAAGGCAATTGACTCAGAGATACTTGCGACCTGTGAGGAGTTAAAGACTTTCGTACCTGATAGAGAACTGCTTGATATTTTCAGGCTGCCCTATGATTTTCATAACGTGAAAGTTTTATTAAAGGGCCTGTTCAAAGTCAGGGGCGGCGAGTCAGAAGGCAGACGCTATGATTTGCTCTCGAAGCTGGGAACTATTGACTCTGATGAGCTTACTACAGCAATCGAGACAGAAGAGTACGGATTTTTGCCCTATGGCTTGACGGACTTAATTCCTCAGTGCTGGCAGTTATGGGATCAGACGAAGAACGCCCAGGCTGTCGAGCTGTTAATCGATCACCAGATGTTCAGGGCAATGCTGAAACTTGCAGAAGGACTCAACATGCCCGACATAACTCAGTGGGTCAGAGAGAAAATCGATGCTGAGAACTTACGCAGCGCAATAAGGCTTGCACGAATGAAATACGAACCGGCTAAGGCCCTTGCATTTTTCCACGAGGGCGGAACTATAAGACCTGACGACATGGCCAAGTTATTGAGCGAGCCGCAGGAGACATGGAGCAGGCTTCTCTCGTATAAAGATATTGGCAGGGTCTTGAGTGCATTGCAGGATTCAGGAGACATGAAAGTTGCTTTGTCAGAAGTCTCTAAATCACTCGATGATTATCTGATTCAAGTTCTGGAAAAAGCAAAGTACTCTATGGACGATCCGGCTAATGTCCTGCTTTACCTGCTGACGAAAGAAGCAGAGGCAAGAAACGTCAGAGTTGCCCTTGTCTGTGTGGCAGGAGGACTTGACCGCGAATTTGGAAGGAGGCTCTTGAGCAATGGCAGATAACAAGCCAATGGCAGCAGTCGGCTATTACGAGATGGCTTTACCCTTTCAGGCCGTAGGAGTTAGAAGCGTTATCCTGACACCGGAGACCCGCGATACTTTTGAGGACACACTTGAACAGCTTGCTCGCGAGGATTATGCAGTCGTATTCATTCAGGAAGATTTATTTGTCGAGTTCACTCGCAAAGTCGAGGAAATTAATGATAAATATCCCACCAGTGTCTTGCCTGTACCTGGGCCTTCAGGTGCTACAGGAGCAGGGCTTGCTTCGATTAGGGGCAGCGTAGAGAAGGCAGTCGGTATGGATATTTTTGCGGAAAGATAATAATAATAAATATGGAGGCAGGAGATAAAGAAAATGCCTGACAA
>JAFSQO010000046.1 GCA_017446645.1 Synergistaceae bacterium
CAACTTCATTCCGTCAACGCAGCATACTGAATCCGGGAAAATCCTTTGGGCATTAGGCAGGTAGACACTAGGATCCCTCATGACTTGCGAGAAATGAGTCAGCCATAACCTTTTCGCGCATGACTCTTTTGCAATTCCGGCAGCCTGTGCAAAATTCATATGTCCGTAACTTTTGGCCTGCTCTGATTGAGAGTCCTCGCCGTAAGTGGCCTCGCTAATCAACAAATCTGCGTCCCTTGCTGCGTTCACCAGTGAAGCACACTCGCATGTATCGCCAGTAAAAACTATCTTGATGCCCCTTCGAGGTTCTCCCATAACGTCACGGGGATTTATCAGCCTGTCATCAACAACTACGCTCTCGCCATTCTGTAAGACATGCCATAACTTGACGGGAATGTTCAGGGATTTAGCTTTCTCCGGGAAAAATTTACCGGGGCGGCTTAATGTGAAACAATAGCCCTGACTTGGGACTCTGTGCTCGGTTCTGAAGGCAGTCAGATACGCTCCCAAAGGCCAGTTATTTATATCGCGAAGCCTTAAGCCGTCTTCAGGAAGGGTGATTAACTCAATGTCAAACGAGACAAAATCAGTCAATGCCAATATGGGCTTCATTGCCTGCTCTAAGCCCTCCGGACCAGTGATAAATATCTTCTCTGTACGTCCCATGCAGCTCATCGTCTGCAATAATCCGGGAAGTCCAAGTATATGATCGCCGTGATAGTGAGTTAAGGCAATAATATCCGTCTTCATCAGGCTTACACCGTGTTTTCTCGCTGAGGTCTGAGTGCCCTCTCCACAGTCGAACAAAATCGAATGGCCCTCACAAAAAATTACCGCGCTGGTCAATGCCCTATCAGGTAACGGCAGCAACGCAGATGTCCCTAAAAGTATTACGTCAACCATGATAACTCTAATGTCCTGATGAGCTGTTCGTCCCTGCTTAGACCCATAAGCCTTAAATCATGAGCATAACGCAATGCACGGCCAAGTTCTACGCCGGGTTTGAAGCCCTGAGAAATCAAATCGCGTCCGGTCAAGAAAGGCGCGTTCATTCGGGTTTGATACAAGGCAAGATACTTTTCACACTCAGACTCAGATCTGCTATTATTAATCAGGGTGTAAAGCAGCAGCAAATCTTCGGGATTAAGTGACTCGTCAAAAATCCTCATGTAGGCTAACTCAGAGTCAGCTCTATTCATTTCCGTAAGAAGTCTCTTATTGCTTAACACATAATTACGCAAATCAGTTTCACGGGTCAATCGGGTCAGGAACTTCTCGCAGGAATAATCGTCAAGCTCATGACATAACGCAGACATCATGAAATATAATTTCTCGTGAGCCAATTCTCTCACTTTCGCAGCAGAATTCAGAAGCTCAGGGATTTTCTTAAGCTCACCAAACCAATATCCAGTCTGGTGCATTTGATTTAAGGCGTTAAAGAACTTCGCAGGCTCCTGACTCTTAAGCAATGACAACGCTAATTCATTCATGACCCGCTCACTTGCAATAGAAGCAACATCAACGCATGAGGCAGATTTCGCAGTCTCGTCATCGATTTCAAAGCCAAGCACAGCAGAGAATCTTGCAGCACGAAACACCCTCAGGGGGTCAAGCAAAAAACTGCGGGGGCTTACCATTGTGATTATGCGGTTGTCAATGTCCTCAAGTCCTCCGAAAAAATCAAGGACTTCACCGGTCAATACGTCCTGCATCAGGGCATTCATTGTAAAATCACGCCGTAATGCAGCAGCCTTTGCTCCGCCGTTAATCTCACTGGGCAGCGAAATATCAAGCCTGTAGTGTCTGAGATTCAGAATCTCAAAGCTCGCTCCGATAGTCTGGACTTTGCCGAGTGTGCCGAGAATACTTTGCAGTGCCTCGAATTCTATGCCGTGAACTTCGATGTCTATGTCCTTGCTC
>JAFSQO010000394.1 GCA_017446645.1 Synergistaceae bacterium
GCACATGGACGGCTCATGCTTCTCGTGTGTCCTGAAAATAGTGTTCGTCATGGGAGTACTTGGCCAGCCCGTGAGTTTCTCAGATCTGCCCATGATAGTCTTAGTTGCAGTATTCTCTTCAGTAGGAATGAGCGGAGTCCCCGGAGGCGGTTACATTGGCGAGTACATCATTGCCTCGTTGTTCTTCCCGGAACACATGGAACTGGCTTTCCCAATCTTAGTAGCAATCGGCAACCTCGTCGATCCTCCTGCGACTATGATTAATGCAGCAGGCGATTATGTAGTGTCATTCATTGTTTCAAGGTTTGTTGACGGTCCTGACTGGTTGAAAAAGGCACAACAGTCTTAACTCATCATAAAAAAGTTTCAGGCAGTCTGTCTTGCTTATGTGAGGCAGGCTGTTTATTTTGTGTGAAAAATCTATTTGCTGTTCATTATGCAGTTTTCATGATTGTTATATGCGTAATTTTGCACAACTTCTTGCATGTAAAATTACTTACTTGTATAATTAGCTATAAAAAATTCAAGGCGTGTGAAAAATTCTATAAGGAGAATAATAGAGAAATGCTTAAAAGATTATCAGTAATAGTATTTATTACTTTTTCGGTCATTACTTCTGCGTGTACTCTTGCATCCGCACGCCCTGTTATGAAGACTCGCACTCAGACTCAGACTCAAAGCACAAAGACAAAAAAATTCACGGGTAAATATATAACTAACTGTACTATATACCAGCTTGGAGGCTCTGAATTTGTCCTGAAATTTTACGGTAATGAACTCACTGAGCCATTGCTTGAATTCGAGGACGACACAACCAAGATTACGATGATAAATACGAGGTTCCAAGATACAAAATCGATAAATAATTCACTAAGCAAGATAATTACAAGTACACCGATTATTACGGGTTTTAAAGCCGAAAATCTTCCTGATGATACTGCACTGGTCACCATAAGTTCAGCGAAGCCCGTTCAGGTTCATTCAGGGTCAAAGAGTTATGACGGTTACAGCATGAGAATCAAGACCCTTGATGATACAATAGCATTCACCAATTTTGTACCGCCGCCTAAATTAATCCCTGCTCCTGATTATCAGATACCGTTCAAGGTTGCCAAAAAGATGACCCTTGAGCTTCGTGATGTTGATTTGCGTGATGTCCTAAGAATGATTATGACTGAAATAGGCCGAAACCTGATTATAGATCCTTCATTTCCTCAGAACGTCATGGTTACTATGTCGCTTAACGATGTCCGTGTTGACGAGATATTTAATTACTTAATGCGTACTTATGACATAGCCTGTTATTCTGCCGGTAAGAACACTACAGTATTCGGGAGCTTTGAGGGTTTGTATAAACTCTCAGGGAACACTGATACAAAGACATTTAATCTTGCATATGCCGAACCTGCTGCAGTTAAGACAATGCTTACGGGATTAAGTCATGTACCAGAGGCAAACATAGTAATAGACGAGAGAATGCGGACTCTTCACGTCAGGACTAACCCGGCCAAGATGCAGGAAGTTACGGATCTGATTAACAGGCTCGATTTGCCTTTGACCCAGGTCATGATAAGAGCAAGCATATTTGAGTTCAACGAGACCGCGAACCGTCAAGTCGCTCATGCCCTTAATGTAGCCTACGATGAATATCAGTTGCAGTGGGGTGCAGGAGCCGGCACAATTGTGTGGCAGGATCCCAAAACTTTAACGTCGATAACGCGTACCATAACAGACAGTTTTACGAATCTTCTCAGCACAGGACAGGGCAAAATTCTCGCAGACCCTTCTGTCATAGCTCTTGACGGCAAACCTGCGGATATAAGCCTCACTGAAGATTACCCGTATGTCTCAGCTCGTGATGAACAAGGCAATGTTACATGGTCAACTGAAGAAGTAGGCCCCAAGCTGAAATTTACGCCCAAAGTAGGACGTGACGGCTATATTAATCTTCTTATCGAAATGGAAACGGGAGAAATTATAGGCACATCGGCAGGTTCAAACGGTGAAGAGATGCCCAGGACTTCGGAGCGCAAGGTCAAGACGGAAATTCGTGTCAGGGACGGAATGCCCTTCGTAATCGGAGGACTTTTCAGGGAAAATAACACTAAGACAGTATTAAAGATACCAGTGCTTGGCGATATTCCGCTTTTAGGCTCGCTGTTCAAGACTACTTCAAATTCCAAGAATAAATCTCAGGTCGTCATGATTGTTACGCCGTATATTCTTGATAAGCATTGATAATAAATGACGCGAATGTAATATAATAAACAAGCAATTAAATCACACATGTAATTTTATTTAATCAGGAGGTAGAAGAAAAGCATGGCACAGGAAGTTACAGATACTACGAAATTTTACGTAGGCTTGAAACTGCGCTGGCAGGGTGCTATATGGGAAATAGTAGAGTACAGTCATCACAAGATGGGACGCGGGGGAGCAGTTGTCCGCACTAAATTACGCAACGTAGAGACAGGTGCACTCAAGGAGAACGCTTTTAATCCAGGGGAGAAATTCGAGCGCATAATCTACGAGGACAAACCGGCCCAGTACTCATATAGAGATGGTCAGGATTATGTATTTATGGATCTCGCAACTTATGAGGAGATGAGACTCTCGCCCGAAGTTTTAGGTGACGCAGCAAAGTACTTAGTCGATGACATTGAAATTCAGATTGAGTACTTTGAAGGCAAGGTAATGGGCATAGAATTACCCAAGAGCGTAACTATGAAGGTAGTCGAGACTCCTCCGGCTTTCAAAGGCGATACAGTAACAGGGGGCGGCAAACCTGCAACACTTGAGACAGGGTTAGTCGTAACCGTTCCCGTCTTTATCGAACCCGGCGAGGATGTAGTAGTTGACACTCGCACCGGACTTTATCTTGAACGAGCAAAGAAATAAATAATGCCTGCGTCAAGTATTGATATTGATAATGTAGATAAGAAGGCTGCAGACGGCGGACTGATTCACATATCAGAAGACGTTATAGCTGAACTTGCAAGAAAAACCATTCAGGGAATTCCCAACATCAAGATGGCTGCTAAGTTTGTTCCCAAATTCGGAATCGGACGCAAGGGCAAATCGGGCAGTATTCGGGTTTCTGTCGAACATTCTCAAGGGGTAATAGATATAGACGCATATGTCCTTGTCAGGTACGGCCAGAGAATTCCGGATCTTGCCTGGGACGTTCAGGAAAAGATAAAGGACAACCTCGAACGCTATACGGGCTATAATGTCAGAGCAGTAAACGTAAACGTTCAGGGCATATACACGAATGCAGGCGATAACTTCCAGCTTAACATAGAGTCTGCACCTGATGAAGAGGGCGACTGATGTATTTTCAGTGGCGCAGCACTCCCTACGGAATAATAAGAATATCCTGTGAAGGTCTGTATAACTTTGCAGATAGGACGATAAAGTCAAAACTTAGGCTTTATAGTGTAACTCTCTCACCTTTTGCTTTAGAGTCAGAGTCAAAAACAGAGTCAGATTCTGCTGGGTTGAGCATAGTGTTCATTGACGAAGAGAATTTACAAGACCAGACACGCGACAAAATCAAGAGTCATTATGAGGCCGTGTTAAAACCAATGGGAATTATTTCAGAAGTAATATGGGCAGCTCCTGACAAGGGAATTGCTCATATACTCCAGAATTCATGGACATGGGCAGGAATTGCAGCGTGTGCAGCGATAATCACGACAGCAGGTTTTGAGGGCTTTTTCTGGACTGCGTTCTGGGGTTCTGCGGCATGGTTTGCGGCGAAGGCTTTGGCATTAATTACAAGATTTTTCAGGGGTGCTTAACTTAACATGACAGCCAAAAAAGTAATCAAGAAAAACAACAGGAAATTTATAGGCAAAAAATTCGAGGCCCTTCACAGGTCGCGTGAACTTGCAGTGCAGTTTCTGTACTCGCTCGATATTGACCCGGAGCAGGACTTTGACTCATCGCTTGAGTTATTCCTGAATCATGACGAAATCACCCAGAATGACAGTCAGGAAATCAAAGAACGCTGCAGGAGTTTAGCCAGTGAAGTCCATAACAGAAAGAATGAAATAGACGCGTTATTGCTTCGCATAGTAACAGGTTGGAGACCGGACAGAATGGTCAGCGTAGACAGGACTGTACTGCGCCTGATGACCCTTGAGGGTTTCATGTTGAAGGCCCTTCCTGTGAAGTCGGCGATAATTGAAGCAGTGAAACTTGCAAATGATTTCGGGACCAAGGAATCGTCAAGATTTGTTCACGGCGTTATGTTCAGGGCGGAGCAATTTTTTAAAGAGCATAATCAGGAGGAACAGGCTTAATCATGGCTCAAATTGATATATTATTAGCGGCTTATAACGGCGAAAAATTTATAGCAGAACAGATAGATTCGATTCTTGCTCAGACTTTTCAGGATTTCAGGCTTGTTATACGCGATGACGGTTCAAATGACAAGACTCCTGAAATTATAGAAGATTACGCGAATAAGTATCCGGATAAGATTCAAGTTATTCACGATGATGCAGTATGCAAGCACCCTACGAAAAACTTTTTCCAGTTAATGAAGTATGCTCAGGCAGATTATGTTATGTTTTCTGACCAGGATGATTACTGGCTGCCGTACAAAGTGCAAATCACGTTGGATTACATGAAGAAGGCAGAACGCGATAACCCGAATAAACCTGTGTTGATATTTACGGGACTTCAGATTGTAGACGAAAATCTTAAAAGCATGGATGACTTAATGAGCCTTGATTTTCCCGAGTCAAGATATACTTTCATGGAACTTCTTCCCTGTAATTGCGCTGCTGGTTGTACTCAGATGATGAACCGTGAGTGTTATTCAAATCTGGGAGAATTTCATGAAAATATACGGCTTCATGATTGGTGGACTATTCTTTATGCAGCTGCTTTTGGCGTGGTTATTCGCGTGCCTATGGCGTTAATTCTTTACAGGCAGCACGGAAATAATGCTATAGGAGCAAGTATAGATAGACCTCAAGTCGGTGAAGGGGGCATACTTAAAAAAATCGCGAGTGTATTGCGGCTTATAACGAGACCTGTTCGCAAAGTTAAATCAATTATTCATAAGGCCTGGTATATGCGGGGTCAAAACGAATTCTTCAAGACAAGCTACTCTGACAAAATGAGCAATGAGAGGCTTTCCGAGCTTAATGAGTATTTGGAACTTTTCAGCGACAGCATTATCACGCGATTCAGAGCTATGAGAAAACTTCGCAATCTTTATCAGTTTGAACACTACATTGGCAGAATTTCACGGCTTCTGCTTGTTTTGTTCGGTAACAGAAAAGAGAAATAAATCCCCCGGCAAACCAGGGGGGACTCTGCTAACTCTATTATTTATTTATCGCCGCCAGGTAAAGTCGTCAGGGAAGAACTTCGTCAACCTCTGAACTATCAAACCTGCTGCAAGACACTTCACGAAATCACCGGGCAAGGGCATCAACACGAAATATAATAACAGCATCTTCGCTCCCATTTCATTGCCGAGATAATATTTATATACTACATAATAGTATGGAATTCCCACTGCGTAAATCACTGCGATACCTGCAAGTGCTCCGAGCGTCCATGTTGACAAACAAGGCCGAAATCTTTCTGCAATATAGCCTGCAATTCCTGAGCCAAAGACAAAGCCTATGATATACCCGAATGTAGGATTAAAGACGCTGCCGGTAAAGACAGGAAGCCCTGCAAGTCCTGCGCCGATATATACGAGAACTGAGACAGGCCCGAATTTATGACCCAGAACCAAACCAGATAATACGACAAATAAAGTCTGCAAAGTCAACGGCAGAAGCGGAGTCGGTATCTTTATGTAAGTCCCGATTGTGATGAGTGCTGCAAAAAGTGCTGACAAGATATAATTTTTCATGAATTATTGCCTCCTGATTGTGTTGACTTCGCCCGAACGCAAGGTCTCTTTTATGCCTGATTGATTGATTATCTCAAGTCCGCCGTCATCGCTGATCCCGGTAACGTGTCCTGTAAAAATCTCGTTATCTTTCATGTAAGTGATGTCCTGATTGATTAAGAGTGAGCGTTTCCTGTATTCCTGAATTATGAACGGCTGAGTCAAGTCCTCTGCAAAATCCATGATGTAATCTGCAACTCTTGCGCAAAGTTCATTGCGTGAGAATTTTGCTGAACCGTCAGGAAATATCGAGCCTGCATTGTAATCTCCTGCAAATTTCTTTGTCGTTACGTTAATTCCTATTCCTGTAACGACGCTGTCAATTTCGCCGCTTTCAAAGCTCATGATTGCTTCTGTTAATATGCCTGTAATCTTTTTGCCGTGAATCAATATATCATTGACCCACTTGATTTTTGTCTCACCCATAAGTTCCGGGCATAAGCTCTCGATTGCAAGACAGACGCTGACAGCATCAACAATAGTTATAAACTGAAACTTTGCAGCTTCGATATTTTCAGGCTTTAATACAATGCTCATGTAAAGCCCCGTCCCTGCAGGAGACTCGAAACTGTGGCCAAGCCTCCCGCGCCCTGATGTCTGGTAATTCGCTGCTATTAACGTCCCGTGAAGTGCCTGATTACTCATTGCCAGTCTTTTAGCGTAGTTGTTCGTAGAGTCTATTTCGTCAAAGCAAATGACTTGTTTTATCAACGTATCCTGCTTCAGGTGAGAAATTATGCCTTGTTCTGTCAAGACATCGCTGAAATTTTCGAGCATATAGCCCTTGTTGGTTCGCGATTTAATTACATGGCCGTCTTTTCTGAGTGAGGCTATGACCTTCCAGATTGCTGCCCTTGAGACCATAAAGTTCTCAGCAAGTTCTTCACCGGAAATATATTCACCCCTGCGAGACTCCAGTATGTTAAGTATTTCCTGTTTCATGAATAAATTAATCACCCCGTAATGAGTAAAATCTAAAAATGTAAACGCTTATAATTATATTACGAGTTGACAATAAAAGCCCACACTTGCAGAAAAAATATCTTAGTGGTTATAATTTATCCTAAAATATGCAAGAATACTCCAACTTCTATAAGTTCTATAAGTGGGAGATGAATTGCATAATCGTAATATAGTATAATTTTTCCGGTGTTGACTATGACAGAAGATGAAAGATTAGCAAAGAACGAACGAATACGGGAAGCAGGCAGGGCAACGAAGCTCCGAAGAAAAGAGCAGATTTGCCGGGTGTGGCGTGTGAAAATTGACTTCTCTCACCTGAATTCACAGCAGCAGAACGCAATTAAAATGTTGTTCGTAGAAGCTAAGAGACTTCATAATGACATAATCACTTTTCTGAAAGAACATGACATTAACGAGTATGATTACAAGACTCAGATAGTTCATAATCTCGATAAAGACAAGAATCCTGTAA
>JAFSQO010000395.1 GCA_017446645.1 Synergistaceae bacterium
TGTTTTCCTTGCGTTCGTCTGTAACTGTGATGCCTGCGCAGATAATATCTACTTTGCCTGTTGATACTGCCATAGGAAGGGCATCGAAATTCATGTTCTCGATTACGAGTTCGCGGTCGAGTTTCTTTGCAATTGCAGCACACATTTCTACGTCAATTCCGATAAAGCTCGTGCCTACTCTTAATTCATAGGGTGCAAAGCCTGCCTCAGTCCCAACGAATAACTTGCCGCCCTTAGCTCCCTTATTGAAGTCGATATTTTCAGGTTTGACTGTTGTCATGTAATCGCCTGCTAAATACTTCTCGAAAATTTTATCGAGTGTCACGTCTGCCCTGATCTCAGCGAGTGCCTTGTTGACCTTCTCGACAAGCTCAGTATTTCCCTTCTTGAAGCCCATTGCGTAATTTTCAACTGAAAGGGGTTCGTCCATTATTGCGAGTCCTTCAAATGAGTCAACGAATCTTTTTGCGGGAATTTCGTCCATTACTATAGCGCGTAACTTTCCCTGCTTGAGAGCTGCAACTGCGTCAACATATTTCTCGTAAGTCGTGAGGAGTTCGCCCTTCTTGTCGCCGAGTAAATCCTCTGCGATGAACTGCCCGACCGTGCCTCTTTGAGCACCAAGTTTTTCTGTCTTGAGCTGGCTTGTAGTCTTTAACTTGGCCGGTGACTCTGCTGCGAAGGCTGAAGCTGATAAAACAAGAATGAATAACAAAGCAAGAAATTTCTTCATAAAAATTTACCTCCTGAAATAAAAATTAATTCATAACGAAAGATTATAGCACTCCAAAATTTTAGACGTTCATGACTTTGCTTGCGACTGCAAAATACATCGTCAGGCTCCCAGCGTCAACTATAGTCGTAACTATAGGGGCAGCCATCAACGCAGGGTCAAAACCTACGGCCTTAGCGAGAAGGGGCAGCATTCCCCCGATTGTCTGGGCAAAAATTACCGTAGCGAACAGACTGATACCTACAGTGACTGATAACAGAATGTCGCCGCTCATTGCGTATTTATAAGCAAAGTTCACGATTGCAAGCCCTCCGCCGACTATGAGACTCACCCGTAACTCCTTAAATAAGACTTTTAAAGCGTCAAAGATTTTCAGTTCTCCTACAGCAATCCCCCTGATAACCAGAGTAGAAGACTGTGAACCGGCATTGCCTCCTGTGTCCATTAACATGGGAATCGAAGCAATTAGTGCCGGAAGTGCAGCGAACACTGATTGATAATGAGTGATAATCTGACCTGAGAGTGTCGCCGAAATCATCAGGACCATCAGCCAGATAACGCGCTTCTTTGCAAGTTCGACCACTCCCATAGAGAGATAAGGCTCGTCCATTGGAAGCATGGCTGCCATCTTGTGAAAGTCCTCTGTGCTCTCTTCCTCTAAGACCTGCATAGCGTCATCGACCGTAACTATTCCGACTAAGTGATTCTGCGAGTCTACAACTGGAATGGCCATAAAGTCATATTTCTGGAATAATTCCGTAACTTTTTCGCGGTCATCGTTAGTGTTTACGCTGATTAAATTCGTGTCAGTCATGATGTCGCAAATCTTGTCCTCATACTTTGAGAGCAGCATTGTCCTCACTGTAACGACCCCGATCAGCAAGCCTTTAGGGTCAGTAACGTAGCACGTATATAGAGTCTCTTTATCAGTACCGACTTCTCGGATATGCCTGAATGATTCTTCGACGTTCATGTCAGGTCTTAA
>JAFSQO010000396.1 GCA_017446645.1 Synergistaceae bacterium
GACGTGGCTTATTAGAGTTCCGTCTATGTCAAAAAAAATGTATTTGCTCATGAATTTTTTTCCCCTTTCAATCTTAATGGCAATCCCGCAAAAATCCTGTCTACTGTGTCAGCCTTCTCTGCAAGAATCTGGTATAACTTTCCTGTCTCGTCGCGCCATTGTCTGGAGAACGCGTCAATCGGAACTACTCCCGAACCTATTTCACAGCCTGTTATAACGCATTGAGTCAAAATATCCAGTCTCGAAATAAAAAACTCTGAAGGATTTACGCCATTAGACAACAAATTTTTTACCCCTGAATCAATATTTATTATCAAGCCAGGCTTCTTTATGCTTTCGGGGCTATCTTCGTCAAGATTATAGACATGTTCAAACTTTCCGTATAATTTTATCGCATAAGTCCTTTTGCCCATATAGCGTCCTCCCAAAATTAAATGCAATGCCTTATCACCTGCCCTGCAAGTAAAATTATCTCGCTGACCTCAACAAATGCCCCCAGTAAGTCGCCGGTTATTCCACCGAAAATTTTAGAGCATATTCTACACCATAAGAGAGTAATTAAAGCTATTATTATTCCAGTAATGAAATCGCAAATTATAATAGCAAGAAATATCATCATGAGCAAATATTTATCTCGCGGACTTCTTGACTCTCCCAGACTCACAGCAAGCCCTCCGGATTTCGCGAAATTCATGCAGGCTAACAGTATTCCCATTCCAAGACGAGAACTGACTGGGATTAAGGCAACATGAAGCGCACTTACTGATAAGTCACCCGAAAAACATTCAGCGAACAATAAAGTCTTTAACATTAAGGCACTTACGCAGCCAATCACAGCAAAGGCTCCTGAGTGAGGGTCATCGAGAATCTTTAACCGGGTCTCGCGGTTCTGGTGCGAGAAAATTGCGTCACATGTGTCAAGTAAGCCGTCCATGTGAAGTCCGCCGGTTAATGCCAGAGTTATTAACGTCATGAAGAGTCCACGCAAAGCAGGCGAGAGATTCACAAGCTCACGAAATCCCAGAAATAACGCAGCCCAGACAGGAGCAAAGAAAAAAATTCCCGTAACAGGCAGCATAACGCAAAAATGTCTCAGGTTATCGCGAGTCCACTCAGGCAAAAATTTTTCCGGTAATGGCATAATCGTGATAAAAGATATTGCGATTAATAATGAATTCATACTATATTATATCAGTTATGTATGTCAGGCTGTTATCCTCGTAGCACTTGAACTTGTATATAGCATCGCTGATTAGGTCAGTATTGTAGACTCCAAGCTCACATAACAAATCAAATTCCGGGACACTGAGACCCGTTACCTCAGTAAATAATTCAGGCTCTACGTCTCTGATTACGTCAGCAAGACACATCTCGCGCTCGTCAGTCAGATACATGAAGGCAGGAATCCTCGCAGCAAGTTTGATTAATTTCTCTTGAATCAATTTGCGTAATTTAATGTTCTCTATTTCTTCGTCAGTCAACCCTCTTGTTTTCCCGTTGCCGTCCCTGCGTTTTTGCTTTATTAAATTTGAATTGTTTATCACCGTGCTAATCTCTTTATTCAATGACCTGAACGCCTGAATGCTCATTAATGCCTTCATTGCCCGTTCGTTGGCCTTTAATTTTTCAAGAATATCATTATTCACGTTGACAATCAAAGGCGACTCCCATCTCTTGGCCAGAAGGGTTGCTGAGGTTCCGGCCAAAGTCATCTCAAGAATATCGCGGGCGTTAATCTGACTCATAGAAGCCCCATCGAAGGCAAGGACAGGCAAGAACTTTATGAACTCCTCAACTTTCTTCTCCGGGTTGTCTGCGTTAATATCGAGTTTACATGAGTAGTCAGCGACCTGTTTCAACGCCCTGTCAAGAGCAAAGTCAAAGATGTAGCACTCAGGCTTGACTATCTCTTCTTCGCCCATGCTGTTACGTTCAGTCCATGATGATTGGACTCTGAAGGCTGCCTGAAAATATGTCTCAGGACTCTTCAGGTTACGGAGCATAAAGATTCCGC
>JAFSQO010000397.1 GCA_017446645.1 Synergistaceae bacterium
AACCTTTGCGGCTACCCTGATATATTCAAAACTTGAACCCAACGTTGAAGATGTCGACAGCAGCTACATAATAGCCCACGTCATGCAGCCAGGCTACGTTCTTGTCGATGTCAGATCCGAAGAAGTTTACGAAGGCAAGTCTCCCATGAAAGGCGTACCAGGCGGACATATTCCCGGAGCCATAAGTTTTCCCGTTGCTGATTTACAGGTTGCAGCAGCGTCGGCAGCCCTCGCTAAAGTCGGCATAACAAAGAAGAACACGATTATACTTTATTGTAACACGGGGACTCTTGCAGGGAGATTCGCAGATGCATTAATCCGGAGATTTAATTTTTCAGCGTCGAATCTAAAGAACTACAGAGGCAGCATCACGGACTGGATAACCCGGCGGGGAAATAAGTTAGTGCCGGAAGATCACGAGATGGGCAATTAATTTATTAACTCCTTCAGGATATCGAGAGTCCTTTTTATGCCTGACTTGATGTCATAGTGCGCCCGCCAGCCCAGTGATTTAAGTCTTGATGAGTCGAGTCTTGCCTTCACTGCAGCACTGTAGCCCCGTGCTTCTTTTTCGTCCGGCAGTTCAAAGACTACTCGGGTGCCTGAATATTGCGCAATTAACTCCGCCAAGTCCTTTAGCGTTATGTCTGAGTTTTCGTCAGCAATGTTATAGGCTGAGCCGTCTGCGCCCTGAGTTAATATAGTGAGGAGTCCTGATACTGCATCAGCTGCGTAACTGTACGAGTAAAGCTGATTGCCTGCACTCTTAAGAATAATATTTTCTCCTGAAATGCCCTTTTTGATGAACTGAGCAATTGCCTTCGAGTCACTCATTTGCATAGTCGGCCCGTAAGTTCGCGAGAATCTGGGAATAACGACGCTCAAGCCGTATTGCTGCATGTAAGACAAGCACAGAGTCTCACCGCAGCGTTTGCTCTCAGGGTAGCCTGACCTTGCCTTAGAAATATTTATGTAGCCGCAGTAGTTCTCGTCAAAGAATTCTGTGTCGTCCCTGTTCTCTCCGTAGACTTCGACTGAAGATGCAAACATGAAGCGTCCTGAATCATGGTCAACGGCAAATTTTAACATGTTGTCGAGTCCCTTAATATTCGTCATGATAGTTCCTACAGGGTCAGCTGAATAATCAACAGGGTGCGTATTGCTTGCTAGGTGAATCACGTAATCATATTTTTTATTATTAGCTGATATATTTAACGGCGCATTAATATCTTGTTGGGTAAATTCAAAATTTTTCTCATGAATATAGCTCGCGAATCTCTTTGCAGCTTTGTCATAACTCCTGCCTAAAGCGTGAACGTTGCAATTTTTCTTCATCAGGACATCTACAAGAAGAGTGCCGATTAAGCCCGAAGCTCCTGAGATCAAAAAAGTCTTGCCGGAAATTTTCCCCCAGTCAAGCCTCAGAGAGTCAAGAAAGTTCAGGTCGTCAAGATAAAGATTATGATTAATCATGAATAATACCTCCGTCAGAAAAATAATATTTTGCGATTGAGATATTCTAACATTAAAGAAAAATTATTATAACTCACATGTGATAATTTCTTTCAGGAGATGAATTTATAAATGCTGCCAATTTTAGACTTGACGCGCTCATTCGGCGAAATCAAACCGGAAGTATTCAACGCCCTTGAACGCATATTTAATAAACAAAGC
>JAFSQO010000398.1 GCA_017446645.1 Synergistaceae bacterium
CATGCTGACTGCCAGGGTGTCCTTATTATTAGCAATATAGCACGGTACAGGGCTTATTGATGAGTCAACCTGCAAAAGTTTCTCCTGTTGCTTTGAGAAATACTGAAGCTGTGAAATCTTATCGAATATCTTTTCGGCTGCCCCCTGTACTCCTGTTGCTGAGAAGAATATAGCAGGGATTTTAACGCCTTCTATGTTGATTACGTCATTGACGATAAACGAGAATGAACCGTTAAGGGCGTTATATAACTCTTCTTCAGAAATCTTGAAACGCTTGGCCTGCTTGACCATTTCTGCCCAGATTTCTCTTAACTCTTTCGTCTCGCCCATTCCTTCAACGTTGAAGAGTCCGCCGAATGCTATTAACGGTGATTTGCTTCCGCCTGCATTGACGAGGTCAATATAACCGCCTTTAGTAGCAACGAGAGCTTCCGGCCTGAAGTATTTATCAAGATATTTCTGCTGCAGTGCTTCCCTGAGATTTAAGCCGATTCCCATTAAGAATCTGTTCGGGGTTCTCGTGAAAGCAAGCTCTGCTCTGATTGGGCTTTTAAGGTGCTTCTCAAGTTCCAGCTTTGCGAGTTCCTGCTCCTCATCGAGTGCCTTTACTGCTGAAGGGTCAACATGGAAGAGTATAAAATCTTCGGTGTCGAACTTTCTGGGTCTCTTTGTGAATAATCTTGCTTCAGGAGTTTTAAGGGCTTCCAGAGAATTATTTACTTCTTCAGGTGAGGTACTGAGCAGCAATACATCGCCTTCTGCCTTGAGGACTAACGTGTTGTCGATTACGTACTTGTCGCCGTCACGCTCGACCTTAATCATTGACTCTGCAAGGGCTGCAAAGGGACTTTCATCACCAAGCAATAACTTTGCTATGTCCTTAGCGTCTGCACTGCCTGCCGAGATTTTGCGGAGTGTAGCACCGACACTTGAGTTTACCGTGAAAGCTGCCTGTACGAAGGGCATTCCTGTCTTTGTCATGCCTGCTGTCAATGCCAGGGACTCTAACGGGGTCTTGTCGATTATGGCGCGTGCTGTCTCGAGAAAGCCCATTATCTCGTTGCTTGACTCATTTGCGAGGATCAGGGGCATGAACACATCAATATTTTCCTGCGAGAATATCCACCTTAAGAAATTGCCGGTGTTGTTGAGCTTCAGCACCATATACACTGAATCTTCGGGCTGAGGGCTTAAAGCGTTCTCAGTAGGGACTGCCATTGCACAGCCTGCAAAAACGAACAGGCCAAGTATTGCAGCTGCTAAAACTTTGCGTAACTTCATAAAAAACTACCTCCTTAGTAAAATAAATCCCCTCCGATAAATTTTTGCACACGAAGGGGCAGGGTATACTTTAATTCTTGTATGCCGTGTAGATCTCAAGGAATGACGCAGGCTTCAATGATGCTCCGCCTACTAATGCGCCGTCAATGTCCTTCATGTTGAGTAACTCTTTAGCGTTTGAGCCTTTGACGCTTCCGCCGTAGAGAATCACAACGTTGTCATTGCCGATTAACTTTCTACTCCATCCGCAGACTTCTTCGGCCTGGTCAGGTGTTGCGGTCTTGCCTGTACCGATTGCCCAGACTGGTTCATAGGCATAAATTATCTTGGCTATTTCGTCAGGTGACAAGTCTTTAATTGCGCTCTTGAGCTGGCGTTCCATTACGTTAAAAGTATTTCCGGACTCGCGCTCTTCCAGTGTCTCGCCGTAGCACAGAACGGGAATCATTCCTGCATCGAGGACTGCCTTGACTTTCTTAGCGATTAACTCATCACTCTCGCCGAAGATATGCCTGCGCTCACTGTGGCCGATTATGATGTGGGTTACTCCGTACTCTTTGAGCATAGGGATAGAAATTTCGCCGGTGAAAGCACCCTTTGGCTCGTAATAGACGTTCTGGGCACCATAGACGATACCGCACTTCTTTGCACCCTGAGATAAGGGCCATAATGAAGTAAACGGTGCAAATATTCCTACTTCGAGACCTGAGTCTGACTTGAGGGGGTCATAGACTCCGGGGAACTCAGCAAAGAATTTCTCTGTCTCTGAGTAGGTGTTGTTCATTTTCCAGTTGCCGTAAAGATAAATTTTCTTGCTCATGCTTCTTTCTCCTTTTTATATACTTACCCCCCTAAATCCCCCCTTATCAGGGCGGGACTTACCTGCTCGCACTTGCCATTCTCCGCACCCTGTGAAGGGGGAGGCCGGGAGGGGGTCATATTTCAGTTACACTCTGAATGGTTCCATACCTGGTAACTTTTTACCTTCGCAGTACTCAAGACTTGCTCCGCCGCCTGTTGAGACGTGAGAGACTTTATCAGCGACCTTGAACTGTCTGACAGCACTTGCTGTATCTCCGCCTCCGATTACGCTGATAGTTCCGTGCTTCTGGGTCATCTCTGCGACTGCCTGAGCGAGTTTGTCAGTACCAGCTGCAAATTTCGGGTCTTCAAATACGCCCATAGGACCGTTCCATAAGATTGACTTCGCGCCTTCAAGGGCAGCAACGAAATTCTTCACTGTTTCGGGTCCTATATCGAGTCCCATCTTGTCAGCGGGCATTGCGTCACTTGAGACTACTTCGGTCTCAGCAGCGTCCATACTTGCAGCTACAACGCTGTCAACGGGAAGCAAAATCTTGACTCCCATATCAGCAGCCTTCTTGAGGGTATCGCGTGCAAAATCGAGCCTTTCTTCATCGCATAATGACTTGCCGATTTCCTTGCCCTGAGCCTTGAGGAAAGTATAGGCCATTCCGCCGCCGATTAAGATTGTTGTTGCCTTGTCTAATAAATTGCCAACAATGTCGATCTTGTCAGAGACCTTTGCACCGCCAAGAATTAACACGTATGGTTTTGCAGGGTTCTCGCTGACTGCACCGAGCATTTCACCTTCACGGATTAATAAATCTCCTGCAAATGCTGCTTTTACGAACGGGATTACGCCGCAGACTGAACAATTTGCACGGTGTGAGGCACTAAAGGCATCCATGACAAAGACATCAAAGCCTTCTGCCATTTTCTTGCTGAATTCGGTGTCGTTCTTCTCCTCTTCAGGGTGATAGCGCGAATTCTCAAGAACAACGATCTCGCCGGGCTTTAAGGCGTTTACTGCTTCCATTACTTTGGGGCCTACGCAATCGTCAACGAATACGACTTTGAGATTATAGGCTTTCTCAATATCCGGGACTATCTGTGAAAGCGAGAATGCAGGGTCTACTTTGCCTTTTGGTCTTCCGAAGTGAGAGACGAGGGCGACCTTTGCACCTGCATCGAGTAATTTCTTGAGGGTGCTTGTATGTGCCAAAATTCTGGCATTGTCAGTTACTTTGCCGTTCTTGAAGGGGACGTTGAAGTCAACGCGCATTAATACTTTTTTGCCTGCTACGTCAGAAGGCGTAAAGGTTTTTAGTTTCATGGTTTATTTTTTTCCTCCGTAATAAAATTTTTTATGAACTCGTGAATTTTTTCCCACCGATATTTTACAGCACTTTTTGTAATTCTACCCTCTAAATTTTTGCCGAGTTCGTCAAGCGTTGCGTCAGGCTGACTTAGCCTCAACTCCACCAGTTCGCGCAGTTTTGGGGGCAGTGCCTCGAACAATCCTGAGTCCAAAATTTTGTGAGCCAATATGCTTTGCTCATGTGCAGCCTTAACACTTCGGGCTATGTTCGCTGAGTCATAATTGCTGGCAAGGTTCGCCCTGTTCTTTGCGTTCCTGATTATGGCAGTGTCTTCGAGTGCCAAAGCTCCTGACTGAATGCCGGTTTTATACAAGAAAGTAGTGATGTCATCGTGGTTTCTGAGGGTGAATTCGTTTCTGTGCTCGCTCCAGTTAAGTCCTGTCAGAGCTAAGACGTTACGTGTGAGTTCAGAAATTTCTTCGTCCGAGATTATCAGGGTCAAATAATAGCCTGCCTTTGGAGAGTAAAGCCCCCCGCATGAACCCCAGAGTCCCTTGAGCCATGACCACGAGGCGCGTAAATTTCTAGGAGTCCTTAATAATTCACGGGGACAGATAAATTTCACGGCTGGTTTATGATTCTTTCGGGTAATCATTGAGAGTTCAAGATTAAATTTTTCCGAGTATGAGGTCATTGCCCAGAGTCTGACTCTTCCCGGCCCTGTTAGTCTCCTTGCAGTTCTGAGCCTGTTCGTTGTGAAAGTGTTAGAGTTATTGCTGTGACGCATTCCCAGCAGCAAACCCGAAGCCTC